>NZ_JBEZDT010000036.1:0-27456 GCF_040648455.1 Catellatospora sp. NPDC049133 | reverse complement strand
GTGGGTAGTTTGGTGGTCGTGCAGAGTCCCGACATCGGCGCCTTCATCAAGGATCTGCGGGAGAACCGCTGGGGTGAGCGGCCCGCACTCTCAGCCGTCGAACATCGCCGCGAGCCGCGGCGGGGGCGGTGGATTGGGCCCGTTGCCCGGATTGCTGGGGCTCGGAGCCGGGCTGGGCGGTGCGCTCGGCTTGACCTTGCTGCCGTTGCTGATCTCGATCACCACGACGCCGTTCTTGATGGTGCGGCCCGACGGGTTCGTGCCGGACGCGGTGCCCTTCGGGCAGTCCGAGTCGACCTGCTTCGACGCGACCTCGACCTTGAAGCCCTTGCCGGTGAGGATCGACCGGGCCTGCGGCACCGTGCGGCACTTGACCGCCGGGATGGCGACCTGCGATCCGGTGATCAGCCGCAGGTTGCTGGGCCGCTGGAACTGGATCGACTCCTTGCCCTTCATCGCGTCGCGCAGCGCGTACTGCACCGCCGGGTTGATGACGCGGTGCGACATGGCATGGTTGACCTGCGCCCAGTCGGGATCGGTCTGGAAGCCGGAGATCGCCAGCTGCTTGGTGGTGATGGTGAGCGTCACCGACTTGGAGTTGTCGGTGGTGCCGGTCTTGCCGGCGATGTGCTTGCCGATGATCTCGCGGGAGTCGCGGGCCGTGGCGCCCTGGCACTTGCCGTACAGCGAGCGGTCGCCGACCGGGCACCGGGCCGCGTCGATCGCGGCGCGGGCCACGTCCACCGGGATGTTCTGCTTGCAGCGCCGGTCGCCGACGGCCAGCTTCTCGCCCTTGCTGGTGGTGATCGACTCGACGGGGATCGGCTCGCAGTAGACGCCGTCGGCGGCCAGGGTGGCGAACGCGTTGGCGATCTGCAGCGGCGTGTGGTCGGACGCGCCGAGCGTGAACGGCCCCCAGCCGTCGGCGGCCTGGGTGGAGTAGTAGTAGTCGTCGAGGGTCGAGCGCGGGTTGTCGTAGAAGGTCAGGCCCATGCGCTTGGCGGTGTCGATGACCCGCGCGCCGCCGGTCATCTCGAACAGCGGCACGAAGAACGTGTTGATGGAGCTGCCGAAGCCGTTCCACATGTTCTGCGGGCCGAAGTTGCGCCCGCCCGAGTTGGTCGGGCACCAGTAGCCGCCGCAGTTCGGGGTGCCGGTGATCCGGGTCCGGGAGACGTACGGCGCGCGGGTGTTGATGACCGTGGACAGCGGGTAGCCCCGCTCCAGCGCCGCGACCATGGTGAAGATCTTCATGACCGAGCCGGGCTGGTAGCCGCCGATGTCGGGTCCGCCGGTCAGCAGCGGGTTGGTGGTGTTCGGGTAGCTGCCCCGGATGCCGCGGCGGGCCAGCGCCGGGTTGGACGCCTTGCCGTTCTGCGGCTTGGTCTTGCTGTCGATCCGGAAGTTGCGGTTGGCGGCCAGCCCGCGCACCTTGCCGCTGCCCGGCTCGACGGCCGCCAGCAGGACCGCGTCGGACTTGTACTTCCACTTGCCGCCGGGCAGGTCGGGGTTCTTGTTCACCGAGCGGTCGATGCCGCGGTCCATCGCGGACTGCGCGGTGAGGTCCAGCGAGGTCACGATACGGAAGCCACCCGACTTCAGCGAGCGCTCACGGTCGTACGGGGTGACCCCGAACACCGGCTGCTGGTTCCACCAGCGCTGGAAGAAGTCGCAGAAGAAGCCCCACTTGATGTTGGTGCTCTGCACGCAGCCGTTCGGGGTGAACTTGCCGGTCACCTTCAGCGGCTCGTTCTTGGCCACCGCGCCCTGCTGCGCGGTGAGCGCGCCGGTCCCCGCCATCTCGTCGAGCACGTAGTCGCGCCGGGCGACGGCGAGCGCCTGGCCCTTCAGGCTGATCACGTCGAAGTCGCCGGGGAACTTCACCAACGCGGCCAGGAACGCGGCCTCGGCGGCGGTCAGCGCCTTGGGCTCCTTGCCGAAGTAAACCTGCGCGGCGGCGAAGATGCCGTACGCCCGGTTGCCGAAGTAGGCGGTGTTGAGGTAGCCCTCAAGGATGTCGTCCTTGGTCATACGCTGCTCGATGGCCATGGCGTAGCGCATCTCGCGGATCTTGCGTTTGGCGGTGTCCTCGGTGGCGTCGACGACCTCCTGCGCGGTGTCGGCCGAGTACGAGATGGACAGCCGGACGAACTGCATGGTCAGCGTCGAGGCGCCCTGCTCCACGTCGCCGGCTTTCTTGTTGGCGATGTAGGCACGGGCGATGCCCTTGATGTCGACGCCGTTGTGCTCGTAGAACTTCTGGTCCTCCGCGGCGAGCACGGCCTGGCGCACGATCAGCGGCACGTCGGCCAGCGGCAGGTCGCGCCGGTTCTCGTCGTACATCGTGGCGAGCAGGGTCTTGCCGTCGGACGCGTAGAGGTAACTCAGCTGGGGCGAGCGTTTGACGATCAGCTCATCGGGCAGCTTGCCGAAGGCGTCGCCGCCGACGACCGCGGCCATGCCGGACAGCGCCACCGCGGGGAAGACCCCCGCGGCGACGACGACCCCGGCGAGCAGGCCGCAGACGAGCATGGACGCGATGTTGACCAGTGGGTTGCGGTAGCGCGAGCTCATCAGGTCACCGCCTCAGGTCAGGTGCGTTGGCCCGAGCCCCCGCAAATCACTTCAGATCGGGCGATCATCGGGCAGTGCGGCCATGCCGTCAAGAGGTCCGTGCGCCACCCGTGATTACCTTGAGGATGAGCCTGCCGCGCAAGCGGCACAAGGCCTTTCGGCGGGTCGTCGGCGAAGCGCGGCCACCTGGCTGAACACCCGCTGGGGGTGGGATAACGCTTCGGCAAGGGCCCGCTGCCCTGAGTTGTGCGGAGCGGCTCGGCGCAGGCATGATCTGCAGTGCGGTGGAGGAAACCGTATTCAGCGCCGACCTGCGGCCGTGACGATAGGGAATCCATGTTCGCCGCTGCATCGGTGCCGACCCAGCCGCGAGGTCCGGCTCGGCTGACCCGGTTGCGGGTGCTGCTGGTCGAGGACGACGAAGGCGACGCGTTCCTGGTCGAGGAGCTGCTGCGCGAGCAGGACGCGGCGATCCAGCTCACCGTCGCGCGCACGCTGCGTGATGCCCGGGACCAGATGGGTGAGGTCGACTGCATCCTGTTGGACCTGGGCCTACCGGACGCGCAGGGCATCGACGGACTGCGCCGGGTGCTGGCCGCCGCGCCCGGCACCGCGGTCTGCGTGCTCACCGGTCAGCAGGACGCCCACATCGGCATCACCGCGGTCGCGGAGGGCGCGCAGGACTACCTGGTCAAAGGCCAGGTCGACGGGGCCCTGCTGGAGCGCTCGGTGCAGTACGCCGTCGAGCGCAAGTACGCCGAGGAGAACGCGCGCCGGCTGCGCGAGGTCGAGCTGCGCCAGGCCGAGTCGGCCCGGCTGGAACGCGGCCTGCTGCCCCAGCCGCTGATGACCACGGACCGGCTGGCGGTGCACACCTTCTACCGGCCCGGCCGCTACGAGGCGCTGCTCGGCGGGGACTTCTTCGACGTGGTGCAGACCAGCCCGGAGCTGGTGCACGTGATGATCGGCGATGTGAGCGGCCACGACGTCGACGGCGCGGCGCTGGGCGTCGAGCTGCGGGTGGCCTGGCGGGCGCTGACCCTGGCCGGGGTGGCCCCCGAGCAGACGCTGACCGCGATGGAGCAGGTGCTCCGCAGCGAGCGCAGCCATCCGAGCACCTTCGCGACGATGGCGGTGCTGCGCATCGACCTGGCCGCCGCGCGGGCGTCGTGCTGGCTGGCCGGGCACCCGCCGCCGCTGCTGCTGTCCGGCGGCCGGGCCGTGCCGGTCGAGGTGCCGTACGGGCTGCTGCTCGGCGTGGGTGACGCGCCCCGCGAGCGGGCCGACGTCGACCTGCCCGAGGACTGGTCGCTGCTGCTCTACACCGACGGGCTGGTCGAGGGGCGGCTGGGCGACAGCCCCGACCGGCTCGGTGACGAGGGCCTGGTCGGGCTGTGCGCCACCAGGCTCGGCCGCGGTGACACCATGGAACGGCTGCCGGCGAGTCTGGTCGAGTCGGCCGAGACGCTCAACGGCGGTCCGCTGGCCGACGACGTCGCGATCGTCCTGCTGAGTAAGGAACCGAACTCTTGATCAAGGGTATGACGTTCACCCACCCGCGGACCTGGTCGCTGCGCGCCCGGGTGACGGCGCTGGCCACCACGACCGCCGCGCTGCTGGCCGTGCTCGCGGTCAGCGCCGCGCTGCTGGCCACGGCGAACCTGGAACAGCTCGACGTGGTGCTCAACAAGACCGGCGTGCTGCGGTTGTCCGGCGAGCAGCTCGGCGCGGCCCTGGTCGACCAGGAGACCGGCGTGCGCGGGTACGCGCTCAGCGGCGACCCGGCCGATCTCGGTCCGTACCGCACCGGCCGGGAGGCCGAGGAGCGGCTGTACGAGACGATGATCCCGCTGCTGGCCGACGAGCCGGGGGTGCGCGCGCAGCTGGAGCGCGCCCGCGCGGCGGCGACCACCTGGCGATCCGCCGTCGCCGAGCCGGGCATCACCGCGACCCGTGACCAGGGTCCGCAGGCCGGGCAGCAGCTGCTCAACGAGTCCGGCGGCCGCGAGCGTTTCGACCGGGCGCGCGAGCAGCTCGCCACGCTGCAGCAGGAGATCGTCACGCTGCGCAACGCCGCCGTGGCGAGCGTGCAGTCGGGCAGCGAGAACCTCGTCGTGCTGCTCATCGCGGCCGGCCTGGTGGTGCTGGTGATGGGCGCCAGCCTGGTCATGCTCATCAACCGCATGGTCAGCCGCCCCGTGACGAGCCTCGCCGAGCAGGTGCGCCATGTCGCGGGCGGCGCCTACGAGACGGAGATCATCGGGGCTGGCTCGCCGGAACTGGAACGGCTGGGCCGCGACATCGACGCGATGCGCCGCCAGATCGCCGCCGACCTGAGCGAGGTCCGCGAGGCCCGGCAGGCCGTCGAGGTCATCAACCAGCAGCTGCAGCTGCAGGCGTCCGAGCTGACGCGCTCGAACCGGGACCTGGAGCAGTTCGCCTACGTCGCCTCGCACGACCTGCAGGAGCCGCTGCGCAAGGTGGCCAGCTTCTGCCAGCTGCTGCAGCGCCGCTACGCCGGGCAGCTCGACGAGCGCGCCGACCAGTACATCCTGTTCGCGGTCGACGGCGCGCAGCGGATGCAGCGGCTGATCAACGACCTGCTGGCCTTCTCCCGGATCGGCCGCAACACCAGCGGCTTCCAGCAGGTCTCGCTCGACTCCGTGCTGCGTGACGTCGCCGAGCAGCTCAACGTCGAGGAGAAGTACGGCGCGGACGCCCTCACCTGGCACGACCTGCCGACGGTGGCGGGTGAGGAAGCGCTGCTGGAGACCTTGGTGGCGAACCTGGTCGGCAACTCGCTCAAGTTCCGCCGCACCGACGTGCCGGTGCGCATCGAGGTCAGCGCCGTGCGCACGGACGACTCCTGGGACATCACGGTCAGCGACAACGGCATCGGCATCGAGGCCGAGTTCGCCGAGAAGATCTTCATCATCTTCCAGCGGCTGCACGCCAAGGACGCCTACCCGGGCACCGGCATGGGATTGGCGATCGCCAAGAAGATCGTGGAGTATCACGACGGCCGCATCTGGGTGGACGACACCCGGACCGCCGGTGCGGCCATCACGTTCTCGCTGCCGATCAGCGAGAACTCCGGCGCGGCGACCCTGCCCGCCGTGCCGACCCAGCACAAGGAGCTGACCGCATGATGGACGACAAGGGTGGCCGGCCCATCGAGGTGCTGCTGGTCGAGGACGACCCGGGCGACGTGCTCATGACGCGGGAGGCGTTCGAGGAGTACAAGATGCGCAACACCCTGCACGTCGTCAGCGACGGCGTGGAGGCGCTGGCCTACCTGCGCAAGGAGGGGGAGTTCGCCGAGGCCAACACCCCCGACCTGGTCCTGCTGGACCTCAATCTGCCGCGCCGCGACGGACGCGAGGTGCTCCGCGAGATCAAGAACGACCCCGAGCTGTGCCGCGTCCCGGTCGTGGTGCTGACCACCTCGCAGGCCGAGGAGGACGTGCTGCGCAGCTACCAGCTGCACGCCAACGCGTACGTCGCCAAGCCCGTCGACTTCGAGCGCTTCATCTCGGTCGTCAAGCAGATCGACGACTTCTTCGTCAGCGTGGTGCGCCTGCCGAGCCGCCGCTGACCCGCCGCCCGGTCCTGCTCACCAGGGCGTCCGCGGCCAGCGCCACCGCCAGCCCGGCGGCGGCGTCGGCCGTGTAGTGGTAGCGCGTGTACACCACCGACACCGTGAGCAGGATCGTCGGCAGCAGCAGGCGGCGGAACACGGGCCGCCCCCAGATCCGGCGGGCCACCAGCACGACCGCCCACGCCCCGGCGACGTGCGCCGACGGGAAGCAGGTGCCGACCGGGTCGGCGTGCGCCATCAGCCACTGCTGTGCCGGTGCCAGGACGTAGCCGGTGAGCTCAGGCGGATGGAGCTGCCCGGCCGGCGAGTGACGCGGTCCCAGCACCGGCAGTATCAGGAAGCCGACGTAGCAGGTGTACACCGCGGCGGCGACCGTGGTCACGAGCCGTTCCAGCGCGGCCTGCCGCCGCCGCAGGATCAGCAGCAGCGGCGGTACGACGATGTACAGGTAGTAACTCATGTAAGCGGCGTACATCAGCTCGGTGAGCGGGCGCGAGACGAGGCCGTCCAGCCACCGCGAAGGCTGCCCGCCCCACAGCGCGGCGTCGAAGGCGTTCATCCCGGCGTCGCGGTAACCGCCGCGCACGACCAGCACGGTCGGCCCCACCAGCGTGTACGCCAGCGGCGCGAGGACGATCGGGTACGCCGTCCGCAACACGGCCAGCGCCGCGACATCCGGTCGCCGCGCGTGCGCGGTGACCAGCGCGAGCACCGCCGCCGCCATCGCGGCATAGGCGAGCAGGTAGGCCCACCAGCGCTCGACCTGGTCGTGTCCCGCCGTGACGAGCACCGCCACCACGGCCAGGTACACCAGCACGATCACATCGACCGGGCGGTACGCGCGGGCCTGCGCCCGGCGTTCACGAGCGGCGGAGCGGGCCGCGTCGTACATGGTGGCCACGGTTCGACGGTACCCGAATAACGACGCAAAAAACGACGCAATATTGGCCCGAATAAACGGTCGATAGGGCTGTTAACGGTAGATCGGGCGGAAATCTCCGACTGTTTCACGGGATCCGCAATGGACAGACAGCCTGCGGATCGTTCGCGGGCATGGGCTAGGGTCGCGCCCGTGGCGAACTGCGTACAGTGCTCGAATGAGGCCGTCGTCGACGACCGGTGCCTGGCGCACCACCTCGAAAGCCGCCCGACCGACGAGCAGGGCCGCCGCGTGCTCGCCGACCTCGACCTCAGTGGCCGACGGCTCGACGACGTCCTGCTCGCCGACCTGGCCATCACCGGCGACCTGAGGTGCGCCGGCACCACGTTCCGCGGACCGCTGCGGATCAGGAACGTCGAGGTCGGCGGAGTCGCGATCTTCGACGACGCCGGGATGCAGGGCTACGTCGCGTTCGCCGGGCTCGCCATCGGCGGCCTGCTGCGGATGCGGGACGCGAGCTTCGAGCGCGACGTGGAGATCACCGACGTCACCTGCGCCGGCACGGTGTCGCTGGCCCGCGCCACGCTCGCCGGCTCCGTCGAGGTCAGCGGCCTGCGCACACCCCATCTCGACCTGCGCCGCACCACGTTCCAGCACCGGGCCCTGATCGAACTCGGCGACGTGGACCGCGCCAACCTGCACCGGGCCGGCTTCCACCGCGGCGTACGCCTCACCTGCGCCGGTCCGACCCGCCTCGACCTGCTCGAAGTCGACCTCGGCGGGCCGTCCGCGATCGCCGCCGCGGCCTCGACCGTCGAGGCCTGGCGGATGCAGGACCGGCCGGTGCTCGGGCGCACGCTCGGCACCGACCTGAGCCAGCTCCGGCTGTCGTACGTGGACCTGTCCGAGTGCTCCTTCGCCGGCGCGCACCACCTGGACAAGCTGACCGTCGACGACTGGCACAGCTGGCGCACCTCGCCCCGCGACCTGTGGGTCACCCACCGCGTCACCCTCGCCGACGAGCACCGGGTACGCGGCCACGCCCGGTGGGCGCTGCCCGGCGACGACAGCCGCGAAGCTCCCTCGGTGGACAGCGTGCAGGCCGACTACCACGCGCTGCGCAGCATGATGCAGGACCGCAAGGACCAGCGGGCCGCGTCCGACTTCTACTACGGCGAGATGGAGATGCGCCGCATCGGCCTGCGCCGGGCCGTGCGCGCCGGGCTGAACGCCCGGGACTGGCGGGCGGCGGTGAGCACCCTCGGCGAGTGGCTGCTGCTGTGCTTGTACTGGCTGCTGTCCGGCTACGGCCAGCGGGCCTGGCGGGCCTTCGTGACCCTCGGGGTGGTCGTCGCCGCCGCGAGCGCCGCCCTGGCCCGCTGGGGCTTCCAGACCCCCACCGGGTACGCCGACTCGCTGCGCTACACCCTGCGCGCCGCGTCCACACTGCTGCGCGGCTCGGACGTGGCGCTCACGCCGACCGGTGACTGGATCGAGCTCGTGCTGCGCCTGATCGCACCGCTGCTGCTCGCACTCGGGCTGCTCGCCATCCGCGAACGGGTACGGCGTTAGCGGCGATCCGCACAATCAATTGCCTTACATCTATCTGTCCTCATCGGAACGCCTCAGATATACAAGGACATCAGTGCATCACTGGCACTGTCATGTCTTCTGGGGAGGAATTCCATGAGACGCACCCTCACCACGACCCTCGTCGCAGCCCTGGCGGTCGCCACGGCCGCGGCGATCACGAGTCCGGCGGGCGCGGCCGGCGACCCCGGCCGTGCCGTCGACTCCACCACGGCAGCGCTGGCCGCGCTCGGCGCACGGCCCGACGGCTCGTCGCCGGACGGCGGGGCGTACACCGTCACGCGCACCGTCACCGACCCGGACGGGCGCACGCATCTACGCCTGCGGCGCACCCTGCGCGGGCTACCCGTGCGCGGCGGCGACGTCGTCGTGCACCTCGACCGTGCCAATCGAGCCACCGGCACCGAGGGCCTCGGGGTCGCCGTGCCGTCCGCGCTCACGCCGCAGGTGAGCGCCGCCGACGCCGCCCGGTCCGCCAAGGCCGCGTTCAGCGGCAGCGTCACCGGCGTCGGCAGGCCGCAGCTGGTCGTCGACGCCGCCGCAGGCGGCCGCCTGGCCTGGGAGACCGTGGTACGCGGCTGGGCGCCCGACGGGCAGACGCCGTCGCGGCTGCACGTGCTCGCCGACGCCGCGACCGGTGCCGTCTACGCCACGGACGACGAGGTCAAGACCGTGCTCGGCACCGGGCGGGCGATCTACGCCGGACCGGTGCGCATCGACACCACGCTGTCGGGCACCGCGTACCAGATGATCGATCCGTCGCACGGCGGCAACCGCACCTGCGACATGCGCAACACCACCTCCGGGCCGTGCGTGCTCTTCGTCGACGCCGACAACCTGTGGGGCAACTACGCCACCACCGACCGGGCCAGCGCCGCCGCCGACGCCCACTTCGCCTCGGCCAAGACCTACGACTACTTCAAGTTCGTGCACAACCGCTCCGGACGCACCGGGACCGGTGCCGGGATCACGTCGCGGGTCCACTACGGCAACAACTACGTCAACGCCTTCTACGACGGCACGCAGCTCACCTTCGGCGACGGGCTCGGCAACATCCACCCGCTGACCTCGATCGACATCCTCGCCCACGAACTCGGCCACGGCTACACCGACGCCCTGGTCGGGCTCGTCTACAGCGGCGAGTCCGGCGGCATCGACGAGGCCAGCAGCGACATCTGGGGCGCGATGGTCGAGTTCTACGCCGCCGCGCCCGGCGACCCCGGCGACTACCTGATCGGCGAGGAGGCCGACATCCTCGGCACCGGCGAGCCGTTCGGCAACCTGTTCGACCCGTCGCTGGACGGCTCGTCGCACAGCTGCTTCGGTCCGGGCACCCCCGGGGCCCCACCGCACGTGTCGGCCGGTGTCGGCAAGCACTTCTTCTTCAACCTCGCCGAAGGCACCGGCGCGACCGCGTACGGCTACAGCCCGCTCTGCGGCGACGTCGCCGACGTCGTCGGCATCGGCCGGGCCAAGGCGGAGAAGATCTGGTACCGGGCGCTGAACGTGTACGCGGTGTCCACCACGACGTACACGAACATGCGGGCGTACACGCTGGCGGCGGCGGCCGACCTCTACGGCAGCTGCTCGATCGAGCACAAGACCGTGCAGGCGGCCTGGAAGGCGGTCAATGTCGCAGGCGTCACGGTCTGCGGCGGCCCGTGAGCAAGCAAGTCACGGCAGCCGGCACCCGCGAACCTGTGCGCATGTCCGAGCCCCTCGACCTGCACTTTCCGCCAAGCCCCGCGTGCTGGATCCTGCACGCCCCAGTCGATCCGTGGGGAGACGGGTACGTGGCGCGGGTGCAGGTCGAGATCCAGGACAGCGGGCTGCGTGCCGAGACCGGGACCTCGAATGGAGGGCGGGCCCGCAAGCCGCTGGGAGATGGATTTGCGAGCCCGCCCGGCACTCGTCGTCGCAGCACTGTCGGCAGTACGTCGGCGAGGCCACCCGTTTATTCACGTCGACCAAGGCGCGGATATCCAGGCGACCAGGGCGGACGTGTCGATGGTCCGCATCCGGTGGCCCGGCGGGACATGTCGTACGCGACCCCGGCATGTGATCGGATGGCCTGGTGAGCGATGAGAAGGGCCTTCCCGCCGCGCAGGTGGCGCGTCGGTCGACGTCTTTCGACGGCCTGTCGGCCTGGGGCGATCGCCTGCACTGGCTGGAGGCGCTGCCTGCCAGCGGTGAGCTGGTCCTGGCCACGTGGACAGCCGAGCATGGGGTGACACTCGACGGGCTGCCCATCGGAAACAGCGTGCACGCGTACGGAGGCGGTTCGATCGTCGCCAATGATGTGGGCACATGGGTCGTCGGCGCGTCCGATGGGCAGATCCGAAGGGCAGACAATGGTGTCGCCTGCACGGACTCACCCCATGCGCACGGTGATCTCGCCTTCGGCGACGGCCTTCTGGTGTGTGTGCGGGAGACCGAGTCGGGTGATCAGCTGCTTGCCATCAGCCCGCAGACGGGGAAGGAACAGGTGCTTCGGCGAGCTCCCTTTCTGGCTTCTCCAGGCTTGACCGCCGGTCGGCTCACCTGGTCGCAGTGGGGCTCCGATGCCATGCCGTGGGATTGCTGCGAGGTTTGGGTCGCGGACTACGACGGCCGACGGATCGGCGGTGCGCGGCGGGTGGCCGGCGGTCTGACTGAGTCGGCCGTCCAGCCGCGATGGGGCCCGGACGGGTACCTGTACTTCATTTCCGACCGGACCGGTTGGTGGAATCTCTACCGCGATCGTGCAGGGAGGGCGGAACCCGTCGCGCCGGTGCAGGCCGAATGCGCGGCCGCGCCGTGGGAGCTGGGCTACGCCAACTACGCCTTCTTGCCGGATGAACGAGTCGCGATGACGGTCCAGCAGGGCCCGTCAAGCCGCTTAGCCGTGGCAGAACCCGGTCGGCCCGTACGAACGGTCGAGCTTCCTTACACCTCGTTGAAGCCCTACCTGGCTGTGGTCGGTGACCGGGTGGCAACCATCGGCAGCTCGCCGAACCGTGCACCTGAGGTGGCGCTGGTGGCTGTCGACGGCTCCGGAGAGGTCGAGATTCTGCGCTGTCCGGAGCTGAAGGACCAGTCCGTGGACCTTGCTCTCCCCGAGGTGATGCGGGTTTGCTCCGCAGGCGGCGAAGTGACGGTGTTGTTCTACCCGCCCGCCGGGCATGCCTCCGGACCTGTCCCGATGATCCTCCGGCCGCATGCCGGGCCGACCCACCACAGCGACCTGCGTCTTGACTGGCAGGTGCAGTACTTCACCAGCCGCGGCTTCGCCGTGGTGGACGTCGACTACCGAGGTAGCACCGGATACGGGCGACCGTTCCGTCAGGCGCTCGACGGACAGTGGGGCATCAGGGACGTCGAGGACTGCCGCAACGTGGCATGGCATCTGCTGGCCATCGGCCGGGCCGCGCCGGGCGCGGTCTTCATCTCCGGAGCCAGTGCGGGCGGCTACACAGCGCTGCGCGCGGTGTGCGAGGACGGGCCCTTTGCACTGGCGGTGGCCCGCTCCGCGATCATCGACCCGGTGCGCTGGACGACGACAGCACCACGTTTCCAGCGTGCGCACGCCCCCCGCCTGGCCCACGCCGGGTCAGCCGTGCGGGCCCACGAGTTCAAGGCTCCCGCCCTGCTTATCCACGGCGAACGGGACGAGGTCGCGCCGATCGGCGACGTGCTGGCACTGGCGCACAGCCTCCGCCGGCACGATCGGCTGGCCGGCCTGATCAGCCTTCCCGGCGTCGGCCACTCCCTGTCGAGTTCGGCGGCGTTGGTATCGGCGCTGGAGGCGGAGTTGGGCGCTTACCGAGCCGTGCTCGACGGCCGGTGGACGGTCGCATAGGCGGCCGGGCTCAGGTCCGCGGAGCGGGCGAAGGCATACTCGGCGACCTCGTGCACGGCGGGTAGGTCCCGGTGCCTGTGCAGTTCGGCCAGCATCATGGCGACCCAGTGTGCGGCCCGGAAGGATGCCGTCCTGACAGCGAGGTCGACAGCGTGCCGTGCCTGCACACATGCCTGTTCGAGGTCGCCTGCGCGGGCGAGCGCCGACGCGAGCAGTGCGGTGTCGATGCCGAGGCGCCGCACACGGCGCGGGTTCAGCAGGGCGACGGCCCGCGTGGCTTCACGCTGAGCCGGTTCGTACCATCCGAGGTCGAAGAAGCAGTGTGCCTTCTCGTCAGCGACCTCGGCTCCGCCGAAGTAGCTGATCCAGGCGGGTTCGTCGGCCGGATCGCGCCGCGCCAGGTCCGCGTCGGCTTGTAGCAGCGCGGTGCAGCAGGCGGCCTTGTCGCCGCGGCGGGCGTGTGCGCGGGCCAGCACGAGCCGGAAAGCAGCACTGACACCGGGGCTGGCGAGTGATGCGGAGCCGCGCAGCGCGGCGGTTGCCAATCTGGCCGCCTGTTGGGCGTCGCCGCAGTGCAGGGCCAGATGACCGAGGCTGACTGCGATGAGGTATCCGCCATAAAGCCGTTGGCCGGAAGCGACGGCCAGGTCCAGGGCCCGGAGATAGTGCAGCTGGGCGACTCCGTCGGCACCGAGGTCGACAGCTTGGTAACCGGCCAGTTCGAGGGCGCCTCCGACCAAGTCGGTGTCGTCGGTGTCGAGCAGGTTGATCACGTCGGAGTAGGTCGCACCACCGCCTTCTGCGTGGTCGCGCTGGCGGAGCTGCGCAAGCGCATGAACACCCGGCAGGTCGGATCCACTGGTTGTGGCGGCTGGCCGCAGGTGGCGGGGCTCGAACAGCAACCAGTCCAGCACGCTGCGGTCGGCTGCCTCCGACCGGTACACCATCGCGTCGTTCGCCGATCGTAGGCTGCGTTCGCGCTCCAACATCGGCCACATGCCGAGCAACGCGCCGTGAGCGTCCAGCACCTCGTCGCATCGCTCGACGAACTCCTTCGTCGGCATGCGTTCCGCCGCCTCGATCTTGCGAACGAGATCCCGGTGCTGAAACAGCATCCTGCCCAGCGCGGCCTGCGAAAGCCCGAGCAGGCAACGCCTGCGGCGTACCTCGGCCCCGAAGAAGTGCAGAAGCGAAACCGTCGGGTCGAGATCCCTGGGCGACTGACCCACCTCATGCCTCCCAGCCACCGGAGAACGACCTGCAATAGAAGTCTCGGTACGTGGGGCAGCAGGGGCAACACCTCGCCAAACGGTGATGAGGACATGCTGGCGGTCCGCATGTGCTCGCTGGTGGTCCTGGCGGTGATGCCATCTGATCGAGGCATGGATGACCGACAGTCATTGATGGAAGGCGGCCAGGCTGTGGCCGTGCCTACGTTCGGGCCGCAGTGGTTCGTCGCCGATGGAAGCCGCGTAGTGATCGGGAGCAAGGTCCGCACCGACTTCGGACCGCATGCGTTCGGCACGGTGACTGGTGTCGACGCCGACCACGGACTGCCGATCGAACGGCTCGACGCAGGTCCGCTCGCGGGTCAGGAGCACAGGCTTTGGCCAGGCCAGCTGTTCAGCGTACGCAGCTGAACCGTGCGCCCCTGGCCTGGCCGTCTGCCGTACCCGGGAAACTGATGAGGCCGCGCCATGTACACCACGATGGACGTGGCATGAGTATGGGCGAGGTGCACCGGGACGATCTGCTCGACGCTCGTAACGGCGTCGCAGTTGACGCAGGCTGAGGAGAGATATCGTGCGTCAATTGAACGCGGACCTGCCGCTGCGGTTCGAACGTACATTTCAGCCGTGGATGTACACCGCGTCTCACCGCACACTCGTGCTGCGCAGCCACGGCCGGGCCGATCCCGGCCATGAATCGGCTGAGTTCGCGGAGGCGATCGACGTCATGTTCGTGAACGTGATCGCCATGAGCACCCGGGTTCGCTACCGGCCGCTGCTCATCGCCGCCCTGAGCGACCTCACTGAGGTCGAGGGCTTCCCGGAGGTGCCGGAACGGCTTCGGGCCGGATTCGTGTATCTGTCGGTGTCCGACGGAACGCACGACGGTTTCGTGGTCTGCGGCAACCTCCAGGTGGATACGACCGGCGAGCTGGGCCTGCGCTGGTCGGCCCGGATCCCGAGTTAAGAAGGGCACCTTCTGCAACGCGGAGCGTTGTGAAGGTGCCCTTCCTTTGTCCTTACTGGAAGCGGGTGCCGGTGGTGGGGCTCCAGGCGCCGTCGACGATGACAGGGGCGGCGGGCTGGGGCGTGAGGGACTGGGCGGTGAAGGCGCCTGCGGGGGCGATGGGGAGTTTGAGGACGGTGCCGGCGAGGTCGATGGTGGCGGTGGCGCCGGTGGAGTGGGCCGTGACGAACTCGGGGTCGGTGAGGGTCAGGACCAGGCCGAGTCGGTGGCCGGCGGGGATGACCTGGTCGATGGGGCGCAGCTTCCAGGTGATCGTGTAGTAGGTGCTGGTGTTCATGGCGGTGGTGCTGGTCAGCGAGTCGCGGTGCTGGCCGTCCATCCAGCCGCGGGACAGCACTTGGTACGCGGCGCTGGACACGACCTTCGCCGTGTTCTTGTAGCAGGCGTCGTCGGTGCTCGACGAGGAACCCCAGCAGGATTCGGTGCTCAGGGTGCTGATGCCCTCGCCCGAAGCGCGGTAGTTGACGCGGGTGGCGGTGCCGTACGTGACGAGTTTCGCGGTCAGGGTGGTGGTCGCCTTGCTGGAGCGGACCCGCAATGTGATCGTCGGGGTGCCGGAGATGCGCAGGTCAGAGGTCAGCACGGGGGTCTGGTAGACCTTGCGGCCGGTGCGGGCGGTCGTCGGCGAGCTGACCGCGTTGGCTTCGCTGAGTGACGGCGCGTCGGTCAGCGACAGGCTGCCCGAGCCTGCGCCGGACGAGGCGAGCACGCCCGGGTTGCCGGTGCCCTGCAGCACGTAGTTGGCCGTGGCGGTGCCTGCGGGCGGCCATACGGTGCTGGTCTGCCATACGTCGGCGGCCCGTTCGACGTCGGCCATCGGCTCGCTCATGATGCCGTTGTCGATGCCCTTGAGCCAGTAGTCGAACCAGCGGTGCAGCGTGTCCACCCAGGCGGCGCGGCGGAAGTCGAACGGGTCGACGTGGCCCTCCTGGGACAGCCAGATCTTGCGGGGCACGTTGTTGGCGGCGAGCGCGTCCCACCACTGTCCGAAGTGCACGCCTTGCACGTTGAGGTCGTTCATGCCGTGTACGACGAAGACGCTGGCGTGCACGGAGGCCGCGGAGGTGACGTAGTTGCGGGCGGCCCAGAAGGAGTTGTAGTTGCCGTTGCTGACGGCTCCGCTGCTCAGGGCGCTGGAGACGGCGGTGCAGGTGCCCGACGGGCGGCCGTTGACGGTGTTGTGCAGGCTCGGCACGGAGCTGACCTTCGGGTTGACCATGCCGTTGGCCCGGTTGTAGTCGTACCAGCTGGAGATCGCGCCGATCGGCACGATGGTCTCCAGGCCCTGCACGCCCGTGGCGGCGACCGCGTTGGCGACGGTGCCGTCCCACGACTTGCCGATCATGCCGACCTTGCCGGTGGTCCAGGTCGTCGCGTTGACCACGGCGCCGCTCGCGGTGCGCCCGACAGCCCGGCCGTTCAGCCAGTCGATCACCGCCTTGGCGCCCTGCACCTCCTCGGTGCCGCCGACGTCCTCGCAGCCGGTGGAGCGGCTGGTGCCGGCCAGGTCGGCGGCGATGAACGCGAAGCCGCGCGGCACGAAGAAGTTGTCGTAGTACAGCGGGAACTTCGACACGGTGCCGTCGGCGGCGTACACCTTCTTCTCGGACTCGTTGCCGCGCCCGCAGCACTGGTAGTAGGGCGAGGCGTCCATGATGACGGGCACCTTCACCCCGGCGGTGGCGGCCTCGCGGGGCCGGATGATGTCCGCGACGACCTTGTCGGGGGTGCCGTTGCCGTCGTTGTCGAGGGTCGTCTCGACGTACACCGTCTCGCGGATGGCGGTGGTGTAGTCGTAGACCGGGTCGCTGAGCGGAGTGACAGGTGCCGCCGAGGCGGGTGCGGCCAGCGCGGTGGTGCCGAGCATGGCGAGCACGCACAGGAGGGGTATGCGACGCATCGACACATGGTGTCATTGCCATGTATCACTGTCCATGCTCGTTCCTGCATCTCAGGCCGAGGCCATGCACTTCGCGCCGGAGATGCCGATGGCCAGCTCGGCGCCCGAGGCGGCCAGCACGGTGACGGCGTTCACGTCCCCGGTGTAGGCGACCTCGGCGGCGGACTCGCAGAACCGGAGGGCCGCCGTGGCGGCGTCGTCGCCCAGGGTCGTGGTGATCACTACCGAGGTGCACTGGCCGTTCACGGCGACCGAGCTGACCTCGGCGCTGTTCAGGTGGTCCTTCACCCGGTCGCCTGCCCCGCCGCAGGAGTCCGGCGGCGCGGCGGCCGAGGTGCCGGCCGCCGCCGGTGGTGCCGGGTCCGCCTCGTCGCCGCAGGCGGTCAGGCCGAGGGTCAGGCCGAGGATCGTCGACGCGAGCAGGGAAATGCTTCGGCTGCGGGTTCTCATGTGGTCTACCGTTCTGGAGGAGTGGGACGTGCTCGAAGAAGTGGGCTCGGGAGGCGTCACGGTGCCGTCGCGGTGATGAGCCAGAGTCCGACCGGGAGCCGGTAGCCGGTCCCGGGTCCGTGGAACCGGTCGAGCAGCCTGGCCGTAGCAGCACGGGCGGCCGCCTGCTGCGGAGCCGGGGCGGCCCGGTAGGCGGCTCCGGCGGGTCCGATCTCGATCAGCCACTCGGCCGTCGTGTCGGGGTCGCCGGGTGCGGTCATGACCACGTCGTGCGGTTCGATGGTGATCCCGTCGAAGCCCGCCGTGTCGAGGATCCGCCGCACCCGGGCCGGGTCGGCGAACGCGAACGGGCCGGGCTCGTCGCCGACGGGAAGCGGCGGCAGTGCCGCCACGTGCGGCGCGGCACCGACCACCGCGAGCGTCAGCCACGGGTTGGCCTGGCCGTCCCGGAATACGGTCGCGGCCAGCCGTCCGCCGGCACGCAGCGCGCGCCGGACGTTGGCGCAGCCGGCGACCGGGTCGGCCAGCAGCATGAGCGTCATCCTGGAGTACGCCGCGTCGAACGGCGCTCCCGGCAGGTCACCGGTGGTCTCCACGTCGACGGCGGTGAACCGCAGACCAGGGTGGCGGTCGGCGGGAAACCGGGCGGCCGCTGCCTCCACCATCGACTCCGCCAGGTCCACGCCGAGGACGGCGCCCGTCGGTCCGACCGCCGCCGCCAATTCCGCAGTGGTGCCGCCGCAGCCGCAGCCGACGTCGAGGACGCGCTCACCGGGACGCGGACTCAGCCGGGCCATCGCGACCGCGCCCAGTGGGCTGCCGAGTTCGTCCTGGCGGTCGGCGTGCCGGATCCAGCCGGGCGCTGCCTGCGTCCAGAACGCGGTGTTGCGGGCACGCAGCCCGGCGGTGTCGGCCATCAGAACGGCAGTTCCGCGCCGTCGACGGTCATCGCCCGGAATCCGGCGCTCTTGCCGGCGTCGAAGCCGTCCGACTGGGCGGCCAGGCCCGCGGCCCGCACCAGCCGCTCGGACTGGAAGCGCCGGAACGCCGCCTCGTCCTGCCACACGTTGATGATCCGCCAGCCGTCCTCGGTCGGCCCGGCGACGTGCGCCAGCAGGCCCGGCGGCCTGTCCGGGCCGAGGTGCTGCTCGACCAGCCGGTATTCGGCCTCGCTCACGCCGGGCATCTCCTGGAGCACACCGAACGGCATACGATCACATCCTTTGGTTAGAGTGACACTCTAACCAATAGAGCACTACAGTGAGGCGGTGGCTGTCAAGAGGCGGTACGAGTCGGAGCGGCGACAGGAGCAGGCCCGCCAGACCCGCCGCGCCATCCTGGACGCGGCCGGGCGGCTGTTCGTCGAGTCCGGATACGCCGCCACACCGCTGACCGCGGTCGCCACCGAGGCGGGCGTCGCGGTGCAGACCGTCTACGCGGTGTTCGGCAGCAAACGCCAGTTGCTGTCCGATCTGGTCGACGTGACCACAGCCGGTGACGACGAGCCGGTGGCGCTGCCCGACCGCGCCTTCGTCGCCGAGATCCAGGCGCTGGCCGACCCGCGGGCGAAACTCGTCCGCTACGCCCGGCAGCTCACCGAGGTGCACGAGCGCAACGCCGGGGTGATGATCGCGCTGGCGGGTGCGGCGACGGCCGACGCCGACGCCGCCGCGATCTGGTCCAAGAGCGTCGAGGAACGGCGGCGCGGCATGGGCATGTTCGCCGCCGAACTCGTCGCGACCGGCGGGGTGCGCCCCGAGCACGACGCCGGCAGCGTCGCCGACGTGCTGTGGCTGGCGATGGACGCCCGCAACTACGACTGGCTGGTACGCACCCGCGGCTGGTCCGCCGAACGCTTCCAGCGCTGGTACGTCGACACCGTGAGCGCCGCCGTGCTGGCGTGACCCGCATGGGGCCGTGTCAACGCGGTGACCGGCGCAAGCGCGTGTAGTCCGGCAAGTCGATCTTCTCGGCCGGTGGGGACAGCACGTGCCCGGCGACGCGCTGCAAGGCGGGCTTCGCGGCCGTGGCCAGCAGCGTGTTGAGAACAGCGATCCCGGCCCGGCTGCGCGGATGGGCGATGCGCGGCACGAACGGCGGGAGGTGCTGCGCCTGCACGACGTACGGCCGCATGATCCGCTCGTAGGATCGGAACGCGGCCCGATGACCGTCGTGCGAGGCCAGCTCACCCGCCAGCACGTACGCCCCCACCAGGGCCAGGCTGGTGCCCATGCCGCTGATGGGCGAGGCGCAGTAGCCGGCGTCACCGAGCAGCGCGACCCGGCCGCTGCTCCAGCGCGGGGCGCGCACCTGGCCCACGAGTTCGAAGTAGAACTCCCCGGTGGCGTCCAGCTCGCCCAGCACACGCGGCGTCTCCCAGCCGACGCCGGTGAAGACGTGGCGCAGCAGGTCTTTCTGTTCGGCGACCGCGAGCCGCTCGAAGCCGCGGGGCGGGCACAGGAACGACATCAGCGCCCTGGTCGTGCCGAGGTTGTCCGGGCGCAGTGCGACGACCCGGCCGCCGGGTGCGTTGTGCCAGCGCGCCCACGACCCGTCCGACGCGGCGCGGGGGATGGTGAGGTAGGCCGTGTAGAGCCCGAGCGGTGTCACCCGCGCCTCGTCGCCGAACACCAGCCCGCGCGTCGTGGAGCCGATGCCGTCGGCCGCGACGACCAGGTCGAAGGCCTGATCGGGACGGTTCGCGAAGGAGACCCGGACCTCGTCGTCGCGGTCGTCGAGGGCGGTGATGCGGTCGCCGAAGACGTAATCGGTGTGCTCGCGGGTGCGCTCGTGCAGCAGCCGGGCCAGCTCGCCGCGCAGGATCTCCAGCTCGGCGACGAAGCCCTCCCCGCCGAACGCGTCGGCGGCGAACGCGGCCCGGACGCGGTCGCGCGCGTCGACGAAGGCGACCCCGTCCTCCCCGGTGGAGGCGGCCCGGACGGCATCCTCGACGCCCATCCGCCGGGCGACGGTGCGTCCTGCCCCGCGCAGGTCGACGGTCTGCCCGCCGGGACGTATGCCCTCGTGGCGCTCGACCACCACCGCCGTCATGCCGTACTCGTGCAGCCAGTGGGCGAGGGAGGGACCCGCGATGCTCGCGCCCGAGATCAGGACCCGGCGACCGGCCGTCCACGCTGTGCCCACATCCTGCGCAACGAGGGCCGGGTGGGCCGGGAACGGCCGGCTCAGCCGATGTCGATGAAGCCGTCGACCTGCCTGGCGATCCGGATCGCCGTACGCAGGTGATCGGCGCGTTCCAGCAGCTGGGTCAGCGGCTGCGGGTCCTGCCCGCCGTCCTCGTCCGGCGGTGGATAGTGGCGTCGCCACTCCGCGACGAGCTGGTCGAGTTCGCGCTCCAGCGCGTCCAGGCCCGCGCCCTCGACCTGCACACCGTGGGTGAACCCGACCTCGTACAGCGACGCCAGGATCGGCAACCCGAGGCGGTCGGCATGATCGGACCAGTGGTCGCCGATCGCCCAGTTCGCGCCCAGGAACTCGTCGAAGACCGTCAGGTCCGCACGGTCTGCCATCCACGCGTGCAGCGCCCCGATATCCGTCGGCGGCCGCTCCTTCATGCGTTCGCGGTCGGCGATGCGGTGCACCGAGATGTGAAATGTCATGCGGTCATCCTGCCGCTCGGCGCGGCGTGGCGGTTGACGGCCGGCGGGGCAGGGACCCCGTCGCGCCGGGGCGGCACCGGGCGGCACCGGCCGTGGCTGCGGGGACTACCGTTGCCGGGTGAACCCTGATCAGCGCGCACTCATGGACGGCGACCTCGACCAGCGCGAGGAGCACCTGTCCCGGCTCCTCAACCGTGTGAAGGAAGGCGGCGACGATTCCGCGCTGGAGGCGCTGCGCGCGCTCGTCGGCGACTACCCGCACTACCACCGCTCGCTCTACTGCCGGGCGCTGAACCACGCCGCCGTATTCGTCGACGACTCCCTGGCGGAGCCGTTGCTCGCCGCGCTGGCCGACACCCGCTACAACTGTCAGGCCTGGGCCGCGATGGGCTGTTCGGAACTGCGTATGCGGGCCGCGGTGCCGGGCCTGCTGGCACTGCTGGAACGTGGCGACTGGATGGGCCAGGAGCACGCCGTACGCGCGCTCGGCCGGATCGGCGACGAGTCCGCGGTGCCCGCGCTGGCCGAGGTGCTGTGGTCCGAACCCGAGTGGCTGCGCGAGCGCGCGGCCGACGCGCTGGCCGCGATCGGTGGCGACGAGGCGCTCGCGGCGCTGTGGGACGCGTTCGAGCACCGGGGCTACACCCGGATCGGCTACCTCGCGAGCGCCCTGTCGAAGTTCGCGCCGGACGTCCTTCCCCGGCTGCTCGCGGCCGCCGAGGACGACGACCCGGACCTGCGGTACTGGGCGGCCGTCGCGCTCGGCTCGACCGGCGACGAGAGCGTGGTGCCGACGCTGGAACGGCTGATGGCGCAGGACAAGGGCCAGACGGTCTTCGACGGCTGGGTCAGCGTCGCGGCGAAGAAGGCCCTGCGCACGCAGCGCCGTATCCAGGCCGCGGTCGCCGCCCGCTCCGGGCAGGACGCCGGGCAGCACGACGGCGGTGATGACGCGCGGGCGTCGTGATCCGAGGCCGGGTCAGTCGTCCGGCTCCGTCCCGTCGTCCGCGCGCAGCGGCCAGGCCGCCATCTCGGCGACGCCGGCGCGCACCTTCGCCCAGTCGACGTGCCGGGGTGTCGCCAGGCGCCGGGCGAGCCACTCGGCACGCTGCCCGTGTTCGAGGCGCAGTTGTTCGAGGTCGAGTTCGACGTCCGGGGGAGGACCGGTCCGCTCCAGTTCGGCGACCCGCTCACCCATCGCGGCGATGAGCCGGCGGTCTAAGTCCGCGACGGCGGCGAAGAACTCCTCTGTCGGCACGGTGACGACCAGCCGTTCCGGGCCCTCGAAGTAGCACTCGCCGGCCGACCGGATGCGCTGGCCGACGCTTACCAGGTCTTGGCCGTCGGTGATGTGCCGCCAGAACGTCAGGACCGGCGCGTTGGTCAGGTAGCTCAGGTAGAGGCTGTGGTCGCCCTCCAGGTCGATCGCCGCGTCGACGGCGTCGCTCCACTCGTCCGGCCACTCGCGGGGCGGGTGCGTGTCGGCGACGAGGTCGATGAGGTCGTCGGGCACCGGCTCGTGCAGCGCCCAGCGGAGCGTCAGCAGGTCTTCCCACAGCCTGACGACGTAGTAGTCCGGGTACGGGCGTTCCAGGTCCCAACGCGCGACCGCCTCGTCCCGGTACCGCAGCAGCTGATGCCCACCGGCCTCGACCCAGTACCAGCCGTCGGTCAGGCCGAACCAGTGCAGGTTGGCCACGTGGCTGCCCCAGGGCCGCACCTCGGCCAGCGGGCGGAGTCCGAACCGGAACCGGAGGGTGTCGCCGCTCATGCGGTGCGGTCGGCGTCGCGGCGGCCGGACCAGGCGCGCCAGAGTTCGGCGTAGCGGCCGTCGGGGGTTTCGCGCAGCTCGTCGTGGGAGCCGCTCTCCACGATGCGGCCCTCGTCGAGCACGACCACGCGGTCGGCGAGCGCCGCCTGGGTGAGCCGGTGCGCGACCAGCAGCCCGGTACGCCCCCGCAGCGCGGCGACCACCGAAGCCTCCAGGACCCGAGCCCCGGCGCTGCCCGCCTCCGCGGTGGCCTCGTCCAGCACCGCGACGGCCGGGTCGGCGAGCACCAGCCGGGCCAGGGCGAGCTGCTGGGCCTGCGCGGCGGTGAGCCGGTGGCCGCCCTCGCCGACGACGGTGGTCAGGCCCTCGGGCAGCGCCGCCGCCCATTCGGCTGCCCCGACCTGCTCCAGCGCGGCGGTCAGCTCGTCATCGGTCGCGTCGGGGCGGGCCAGGCGCAGGTCCTCGGCGAGCGTGCCCGCGAAGACGTACACCTCCTGGGTGATCAGCGCGACGGCCCGGCGGCCGGCCGGGTCGAGGTCGCCGATGCCGACACCGCCGACGCGGATGCTGCCCGACGTCGGCTCGTGCACGCCCGCGACCAGCCCGGCGAGGGTGCTCTTGCCGGCGCCGCTCGCGCCGACCAGCGCGACCCGCTGCCCGGCGGGCACCGCGATGGTGACCTCGTGCAGCACGGGGCGGTCGGCGGTGTAGGAGTGGCTGACGGCGTCGGCGTGCAGGGAGGCGTCGGCGGGCGTACGCGGCGCGGGCGGCGCGGCGGGTTCGGGCAGGTCGGCGACGCCGACGATGCGGACCAGCGCGGCGGTCGCGGACTGCACGTCGTCGATGAGCCCGAGGGCGATGTTGACCGGCGTGAACAGGTTGTGGAAGTACAGCGCCGCGGCGGTGGCCGCGCCGATGCTGACCTCGCCGGAGCGCACCAGCAGGAAACCGGTGGCCAGCACCGCGGACAGGCCGATGAACTCGGCCAGGTTGAGCCGGGCGTAGAAGCGGGTGACCAGGTTGACGCCGCGCATGGTCAGGTCGACGGCGTCCTGCGAGCGGCCGGTGACCAGGCCGAGGTGCTGCTCGCGGCGGCGCAGCGCGCGTACCGTCGGCGCGCCGCCGATGGTCTCCAGGAGCTGCTGCTGCTGTGCGCCGACGGCGACGCGCTGGCGGGCGTACAGCGGCAGGGCCCGGCCGCCGTACCACCAGACGGTGTACAGCTGCACGGGTGCGGCCAGCAGCGCGGCGGCCATGAAGCGCCAGTCGAGCACGGCCAGCCCGGCCAGGGTGAGGAAGATCGCCAGCAGGGACCGGGCCAGTTCGGGCAGCCCGGAGCGGACCACGGACGCGACGGCGTTGAGGTCGTTGCCGGCGCGGGAGGTCAGGTCGCCGGAGCCGGCCCGCTCGACCTGGCCCAGCGGCAGCCGCAGCGCCCGGTTGAGGAAACGTTCCCGCAGCTCGGCGAGGGCTCCTTCGCCAAGCCGGGCGATGAGGGTCAGGCCCCAGGCGGTGGCCGCGCCGGACAGGACCGCGACGACGGCCAGGGCGACGACCGGGGTGGTGATCGCGGACGCGGGCGCGCCGGTGGTGACGAGGTCGACGACGTGTCCGAGCAGCGGCGCGACGGCCAGCCCGATGCCCGTGGCGGCGGTCAGCACGAGCAGCCCGGCCGCGGCCAGCCACCGGCGCGGGCGCAGCAGCGCGCGCAGCGCGGCGACGGTCTGCCTGCCGGTGGCGATGGGCAGCAGTTCCCGCTGCTCGGTCATGGGGGTCGCCTCCTGGCCGGTCATGCCAGCACCGTCGTGCGGTAGCCGGTGTGCTCGCGCACGAGCTGCTCGTGGGTGCCGGACGCGGTGAGCGCGCCGTCGGCGACGAAGTGGACGGTGTCGGCGGCGGCCAGCAGCGCCGGGCTGGTGGTGATGACGATCGTGGTACGGCCCTCGCGCAGGCGGCGTACGCCGTGCACGATGCGCAGTTCGGTGACCGCGTCGACGGCGGTGGTGGGCTCGTGCAGCACCAGCACCGGGGCGTCGGCGGCCAGGGCGCGGGCCAGGGCGACGCGCTGGCGCTGCCCGCCGGACAGCGACCGGCCGCGCTCGGCGAGCACGCCGTCGACGCCGCCGGGCAGGGTCGCGGCGACCTCGTCCGCGCCGGACGCGGCCAGCGCCGTGGCGAGCAGCTCAGCGGCGGGTGAGGTGTTCGAGGCCGCGGTGGGCGGCTGCTCCGGGCTGGACGTCGGCGACGGCGGGGCGGTCGTGTCGCCGGTGCGCTGTTGCGGCAGGGGCAGCGCGTCGGCGGCCGGGCTCAGTACGTTGTCGCGCAGGGTGCCCTCGAACAGGTCGGCGTCGTGGGCGGCGACGAGCAGCGCGCCGCGTACCGCCTCGGGGTCGAGGGTAGACAGGTCGTGGCCGTCGAGGGTGATCGCGCCGGAGTCGGGTTCGCGCTCGCGGCCGAGCAGGTCGACGAGGGCCTCGGCGTGGGCGGGGTCGGCGGCGACGACGCCGACGAGCTGCCCGGCGGGGACGTCGAGGTCGAGGTCGCGCAGCCCGCCGTGGGTGAGGCCGCGGACGGTGAGGCGGCCGGTGACGGGGCCGGGCAGCGGCGCGCCACCGCCGACGGCCGGGGGAGAGGACAGCACCTCGGCGATGCGTACGGCGCTGCCGCGGCCCTGGGCCAGTTCCCCGTTGACCCAGACCAGCATCGACAGCGGCCCGATCAGGTACTGCGCCATGCCGACCGCGGCGATCAGCGCGCCGACGCTGATGTCCCCGTCGGCGGCCAGCCGCCCGCCGACGAGCGCGACGATCGCCAGGAACAGCCCGTTGACGGCGAGCAGGGTGCCGTCGTGCCAGCTCTTGGCACGGGCGGCGTGCACGGTCGCGGTGAGCGCGGCCCGGCTGCTGAGCCGGTAGCGCTCGGCGGCGGCCCGCTCCGCCCCGATGCCCTTGAGCACGCGCAGGCCGCCGACCATGTCCGCGGCGAGCCCGGCGGTGTGCGCGATCCGGTCCTGCTCGACCTCGCTGCGCCGCTGCAGGGGACGGCCCAGCAGGTGGGCCAGCCCCATCATGAGCGGGGTGCCGAGCAGCACCAGCAGGCCGAGCGGCAACGACACCCGCAGCAGCGCGACCGCGCCGACGACCAGGCCCAGGATGCCGGCGATGCCCAGCGGCAGGGCGAGCGCGACCATGCCGACGCGCCCGGCGTCGCTGGTCGCGACGCTGGCCAGCGTGCCGGGCAGCCGACCGGTGTCGGCCCCGCCGTGCGCGTCGAGGACCCGGTCGGTGAGGCGTACCCGCAGCAGATGCCCGGCCTGCTCGGCGGCGCGTTCGCCCAGGCGTGCGCCGAAGCGGAAGCTGAACGACAGGGTCACGAACACCGCCCCGAGCACGGCGAGCCAGGCCAGCAGCTCGGACGAGGAGCCGGTGCCGACGGCACGGTCCACGACCAGGCCGATCACCACCGGCACCATGGCCTCGCCGGCCTGGTGCCCGGTGCTGAGCAGCGCGCTGCCGGTGATCCGGCCCGCCTGCCCGCGCAGGGCGTCGCGCAGCACGCGGCCGCTGGTGAACTGTGGCATGTCTTCTCCTGGTTCGGGGAGGTCAGCGGCAGTGGGCGGCCGCGAGGCGGGCCAGGGTGGCGCTGGCGGTGACGACCTCGGAGATCGGCACGTACTCGTCGGGGGCGTGGGCCAGTTCGATCGCGCCGGGTCCGTACTGGACGGTAGGGATGCCCGCTGCGGCGAGCAGCCGCAGGTCGCTGCCGTATGGCGCACCCCACTGCTCCGGCGCGGCCCCGGTCGCCTCCACGAGTGCCGCGGTGAACGCCGGGTCGGGGTTGCGGCCGGGCAGGAACTGCCCGCCCCACCACTCGACGGTCACCGGGTGCTCGGCCAGCCAGCCGTCCGCCGCGCACGCCTTCGCCACGGCGGCCTCCAGCTCCGCCTTCGCGGCCTGCGGGGACTCGCCGAGCGCGACGCCGTAGCGGCCCTCGGCGACCAGCTCGCCGGGCACCGACGACGACCAGTCGCCGGCCTGCACGGTGCCGATCTCCAGCGCGTACGGGATGTCCCAGCGGCGCATCAGCGGGTCGACGTCGCGGTTGCGGGCCGCCTCCAGCTCCCGCAGCGCGGTGAAGACGGGCAGGAACTTCTCGATCGCGCTGACGCCCGCAGTGCGCCGGGACGCGTGCGCGGACGTGCCGGGCACGCACAGCCGGAACGTCAGCGCGCCCGCGTTGGCGGGCACCACGGCCAGGCCGGTCGGCTCGGGGATGACGCAAGCGTCGGCCCGCCAGCCCCGTTCCAGCAGGCCGTACGTGCCGAGCCCGCCGTCCTCCTCGCCGGCCACGCACGCGATGAGCACGTCGCCGCGGGGGCGGTCGCGCTTCAGCGCGCGGATCGCGAACAGCGCGGCGACCAGGCCGCCCTTCATGTCGCAGGCGCCCCGGCCGTAGAGGCGGTCGCCGTCGACGCGGCCGCTGTACGGGTCGTCGGTCCAGGCGGACAGGTCACCGGGCGGCACCACGTCGATGTGCCCGTTGAACATCAGCGACCGGCCGCCGCCGGTGCCGGGCAGCCGGCCGACGAGCCCGTACGCCTTGTTCCGGGTGACCTCCATGCCGGGGAAGGTCGGCTGGGCGGTCAGCTCGGGCAGCGGCAGCTCCCACAGGTCGACGTCCAGGCCCTCGGCGCGCATCCAGTCGGCGAGCACCTCCTGGATGCCGGCCTCGTGCGGGCTGCCGCCGACGCTGGGGATGCGGACCGGGTCGGCCAGCAGCTCGGTCAGTTCCGTCATCAGATTCCTTCCGTGGATACTCCGGCCTTCAGGCCGGGGAGGAAACGGGACTCCTGCGCAGCAGGACACGCACCGCCGATCCGCCGCCGAGGCGGACCGGCGTCCACCCGTACGCCCGTACGAAACCGCACGGCCGTCCTGTTAGGATTCTGGTCGTGGCCGGGGCGGTGAAGCGCGCGTTCA
>NZ_JBEZDT010000035.1:0-103119 GCF_040648455.1 Catellatospora sp. NPDC049133 | reverse complement strand
CAGACCATGACCATCGACCCCTGCAACCTGCAACTGCTCTACCAGGGCCGCTCGCCCAACTCCGGCGGCGACTACGGGCTGCTGCCCTACCGGCCGGGCCTGCTCACCCTGCAGCGCTGACGCCACCGGCACCACACCGGCCGTGCGGGCACGCCCATGCCCGCACGGCCGGCACAACGACCTATCGCACCTCCCGGGCAACCGCCCGGGCGGCTCCACGGACCTGTCCACCGCTCCCAGGAGACAGACATGAAACGAACGAACGTCCGCACGTTCCGTGCGGCTCTGACGGCGACGCTGCTCGTGGCCGCGACCGCCCTGACCACCATCGCCATGGCGAACTCCGCCAGCGCGGGCACCACCCTCGGCGCCTCCGCCGCCGAGCGGGGCCGCTACTTCGGCGCCGCGATCGCGGCGTACAAGCTCAGCGACTCGACCTACGTCGGCATCCTGAACCGCGAGTTCAACTCGGTCACCCCCGAGAACGAGATGAAGTGGGACGCCACCGAGCCGTCGCAGGGCAGCTTCAGCTACGGCAACGCCGACCGGATCGTCAACCACGCCCAGGCCAACGGGATGCGCATCCGCGGCCATGCCCTGCTCTGGCACGCCCAGCAGCCCGGCTGGGCGCAGAACATGTCGGGCAGCGCCCTGCGCTCGGCGGCGATCAACCACGTCACACAGGTGGCGACCAAGTACCGCGGCAAGATCCACTCGTGGGACGTGGTCAACGAGGCGTTCGCCGACGGCAGCGGCGGCGGTCGGCGTGACTCGAACCTGCAGCGCACCGGCAACGACTGGATCGAGGCCGCGTTCCGCGCCGCACGGGCGGCCGACCCGAACGCCAAGCTCTGCTACAACGACTACAACACCGACGGGATCAACGCGAAGTCGACCGGCATCTACAACATGGTGCAGGACTTCAAGTCCCGCGGCGTGCCGATCGACTGCGTCGGCTTCCAGTCCCATCTGAGCAACTCGGTCCCCTCGGACTACCAGGCGAACCTGCAGCGTTTCGCGAACCTGGGCGTCGACGTCCAGATCACCGAACTGGACATCTCCGGGTCGAACCAGGCCGCGGTGTACGCCACGGTGACCAACGCCTGCCTGGCCGTGGCCCGCTGCAACGGCATCACCGTGTGGGGAATCCGCGACAGCGACTCCTGGCGCACCGGCCAGAACCCGCTGCTGTTCGACTCCTCCGGCAACAAGAAGGCCGCCTACACCTCGACGCTCAACGCCCTCAACAACGGCACGCCGTCGAGCCCGGCACCGTCCACGCCGAGCGGCTCCATCGACACGAGCGCCTGGTACGTCCTGGTCAACCGCAACAGCGGCAAAGCCGTCGACGTGTACAACTTCTCCACCGCCGACGGCGGCCGCATCACCCAGTGGACGCGCGGCAACGGCAACAACCAGCAGTGGCAGTTCGTCGACTCCGGCGGCGGCTACTACCGCATCAAGTCCCGCCACTCCGGCAAGGTCCTCGACGTCTACAACTTCTCCACCGCCAACGGCGCGTCGATCGTTCAGTGGGCCGACGCCAACGGCACCAACCAGCAGTGGCGCGTGATCTGGTCGGGCGGCTACCTCCGGCTGATCAACCGCAACAGCGGCAAGGCCCTCGAAGTCCAGGGCGCGTCCACCGCCGACGGCGGCAACATCGTGCAGTACGACGACTGGGGCGGCAACAACCAGCAGTGGCAGCTCATCCGCGTCGGATAGCCCACCATGATCAGCCGTCGGTGCACGGGTGGCCGCAGCCCCGCACCGGCGGCCTGCTCCACGAATCCCCGCCGCGAACCTCGGCGCGGCGGGGCCCGCCATGAGACAAGGAGGATGCCGTGAGCGGCATCGGCACCATCACCCATGTCCGGCCTCCCCGGCGAGGCTGGCGCGCCGCGCTGATCACCGTCGTGGTCACCGCGCTGGCCGGCACGGGCCTGGCCGTCGTCACCACCAGCGCGGCACAGGCCGCGACCGTGGACACCAGCGCCTGGTACATCCTGGTCAACCGCAACAGCGGCAAAGCCCTCGACGTCTACAACTTCTCCACCGCCGACGGCGGCCGCATCACCCAGTGGACCCGCGGCACCGCCAACAACCAGCAGTGGCAGTTCGTCGACTCCGGCAGCGGCTACTACCGCATCAGATCCCGCCACTCCGGCAAGGTCCTCGACGTCTCCAACTTCTCCACCGCCAACGGCGCATCCGTGGTGCAGTGGTCCGACCTCAACGGCACCAACCAGCAGTGGCGGCTGGCCGACTCGCCCGACGGCTACGTCCGGTTCATCAACCGCAACAGCAGCAAGGCCCTGGAAGTGCAGGGCGCGTCGACCGCCGACGGGGCCAACATCGTGCAGTACGACGACTGGGGCGGCAACAACCAGCAGTGGCAGCTCGTCCGCGTCGGGACCAACCCGAGCCCGAGCGCGTCCTCCTCACCGCCGCCATCGGGTGGGACCTTCGCCAACCCGGTGCTGTGGCAGGACTTCGCCGACATCGACATCATCCGCGTCGGCGACACCTACTACTACTCCGCCTCGACCATGCACTACTCCCCCGGCGCGCCGATCCTGCGCTCGTACGACCTGGTCAACTGGGAGTTCGCGGGGCACTCGGTGCCGACACTCGATCATTCCAACGCCTACAACCTCAACGGCAACGGGCGCGCCTACGTCAAGGGCATCTGGGCGTCCACCCTCAACTACCGGCCCTCCAACAGCACCTTCTACTGGATGGGCTGCATGGAGTTCAACAAGACCTACGTCTACACGGCCTCGGCCGTGGACGGCACGTGGTCGAAGCGGTCCACGATCAACAACTGCTACTACGACGCCGGGCTGCTCGTCGACGACAACGACACCATGTACGTCGCGTACGGCAACTCCAACATCAGCGTGGCCCAGCTGTCGGCCGACGGGCTCAGCCAGGTGCGCACCCAGCAGGTGTTCACCACCCCGTCCAGCGTCGGCACCCTGGAAGGGGCCCGCTTCTACAAGCGCAACGGCAGCTACTACATCTTCCTCACCCGCCCCGCCAACGGGCAGTACATCCTCAAGTCGTCGAGCCCGTGGGGCCCGTACACGATGCAGCAGCTCCTGCTCAACCTGCCCGGCCCGGTCTCCGGCGGCGGCGTGCCCCACCAGGGCGGCCTCGTCCAGACCCAGAACGGCGCCTGGTACTACTTGGCCTTCGTCGACTCCTACCCCGGCGGGCGCATCCCGGTGCTCGCCCCGGTCACCTGGACCGCCGACGGCTGGCCCCAGCTCCAGCTCGTCAACGGCGCCTGGGGCAGCAGCTACCCGAAGCCGAACCTGCCCGCCCCGCCGCGCCAGGTCAAACCGATGATCGGCACCGACACGTTCAGCGGCACGGCACTCGGGCCGCAGTGGGAGTGGAACCACAACCCCGACACCAGCCGGTACACCGTCAACAACGGCCTGCGGCTGCAGACCGCCACCGTCACCAACGACCTCTACAACGCCCGCAACACCCTGACCCACCGCATCCAGGGACCGAGCTCGACCGCCACCATCGCCCTCGACTACTCGTCGATGCGCGACGGCGACCGGGCGGGCCTGGCGATGCTGCGCGACTCCTCGGCCTGGATCGGCGTCAAACGCGACAACGGCACGACCCGAGTCGTCATGACCAACGGGCTCACCATGGACGGCAGCTGGAACACCACCGGCACCGGCAGCGAGAACGCCTCGGCGTCGATCTCGGGCGGGCGGATCTGGCTGCGCGTCAACGCCGACATCCGGCCCGGCAGCGGACGCCAGGCACGCTTCTCCTACAGCACTGACGGAACCAACTTCACCGCACTGGGCTCCGCGTTCACCCTCAACAACGCCTGGCAGTTCTTCATGGGCTACCGGTTCGGCATCTTCAACTACGCCACCCAGGCCCTGGGCGGCTCGGTCACCGTGTCCCGGTTCGACCTGACCACGCCGTAACCCGGTCGCCGCAGGCCACGGCAGGGCCGGTGCGGACACACAGCTCCGCACCGGCCCTGCGCCGTCCGCGCACCCCTGAACCCGCCGGACGGCTGATACAGCGCGCATGCGTGGTACGGCAGCCTGGAAGGCCGCCGACCCGTTACCCGAGGATGACCGTGCTCGACTTCGAAACCCTGCTGACGTCGTTCCTCTTCTACCTCGTCCTCGGCCTGGTGCTGATCGCCGTCGCAGGCTCCGGCCAGCACCGCGGCATCGACCGGCGGGAGCGGGCCAGGAAGCGGCGGGAGGCGGACCTCGCCGCGGCGGAGCAGTTCTACGCCGTACACGGCGAATTCCACGGCCTATGGCAGGAATGGACGGCCGTACGCCGGCAGACGTTCAGCGCGGCCGACCGCGAGCAGCACCGCTGGACGCTGTTCGGCCGCGCCACCGCAGCCGATGCCCGGGTGGAAGGGCTGGTCACCAGGCTGGCCACGGAGCGCCACCTCACCGATCGGGAGCGCACCCTGCTCGGCTGCTACCGCCAGGCGTACCGGACGCTCGGCAGCTGCCTGGAGGCCGACCTTCCACTCGGAGTCGCCCTGCGCCGCCAGCCGGACGGCGGCATAGTGCCCGCGGACCACGAGGTCTGGGCCGGCTCGCAGACCGACTCGTACCTGACCTTCACCGAGCTGGCCACGGCGGTCGGCGCACTGATCGCCGCGTCGGGCCTCGTGCCGTCGGAGACCCACGCCCGGGCGTCCATGCGCGTGATCACCAGCGACGAGTTCCAGAGCCCGGCCTGGGTGCCCCTCGCCCGCGCTGCCCTCGACGTGTCACCTGACGCGCGGCGCGGCTGAACGTAGCGGGCCGGCTGTCGGTGGTGGGCGGCATGATCCGAGCTACCCACCCGCTCGCCGCAGGGAGACCATCGTGAACGACGGCCGTGCCGACTTCGACTTCATCTTCGGGCGGTGGCGGGTGCGCAACCGCAAGCTGCGCGACGTCGCCGATCCGGCCTGCACCGAGTGGGTCGAGTTCGACGCCACCGCCCACGCCGAGCCGATCCTCGGCGGGCTCGGCCACGTCGACCGCATCTGGACCGACGCCCCGCCCGGCGAGCAGCCGTTCGAGGGGTTCACGCTGCGGCAGTTCGACCCGCAGGCCCGGGTCTGGCGGATCTGGTGGGCTTCCAGCCGCAACCCGGGCCACCTCGACCCGCCCGTCGAGGGCGCCTGGCGCGACGGGCGGGGTGTCTTCGACTGCGAGGACGTGCTCGGCGGTCACCCGGTCAAGGTCCGCTTCGAGTGGACCCGGGACGGCATGGACGCCGCCAGGTGGCAGCAGTCGTTCTCGTACGACGAGGGCGTGACGTGGCGGGTGAACTGGGTCATGGACCTGTCCCGTACCGCCTGAGCGGGCGGGACGGCGACCGCGGCCGCCCCGCCCGCGGGCCTCAGGCGTTCTCGGCGAGGACCTCGCGCAGCTTGGCGGCGAACTCCGCCGGCTTGCCGGGCATGCCGAACTCACCGCCCATGAAGCCGCCGTGGTTGCTGGGGAACACCACCGCGGTGGTGCCCAGCCGCTCGGCCAGCGCGACCCCGCCGCGGTAGGCCATCGTGCCCGCCGACTCCTCGCCGACGGCCGGCACGATCCGGGTCGACGCCGCACGCAGCGCGTCGAGGTCGGGCTCGTAGTGCGTGCAGCTGATCAGGTTCTGGCCCAGCAGCACGTCGTCGCGGGAGCCGTCGTCCTCGGCCGGCATGCCGAACTGCGCCGGGTCGGGCGCGACCGCGTAGTCCGCCGGGAACTCGCCCTGGTGACCGACCGCGGCGATGAAGGCCGCCATGCCCGCACCGGAGCCTTTCGCCTGGTACGTGTCGCGGATGAAACGGATCGCGGCGAGCGCCTGCTCCCGGTCGGGCAGCAGGGTCCCGGCCGGCGGCTCGTGGGCGACCAGGATGCGCACGTCGGCCGGATGCCGGGCGACCAGGGCCAACGTGTTGACCGCCCCGCCGCTGCTGGCGAAGATGTCGACCGGTCCCCCGCCGAGCTCGGCGATCAGCCGGTGCAGGTCGTCGGCGTGCACGTCGGGGGTCGACTCCTCGGCGTCCGGGGTGCGGACGCTGCGCTCCGCGCCGCGCGGGTCGTAGGTGACCACGGTGCGGTCGGGGAAGTATCCGGCGAGCGTGGTGAACCCGCGCGCGTCCATGGGCGAGCCGATCAGCAGCAGGGCCGGTTCGGTGGTGTCGGCGTTCTCGCGTACGTCGTAGTGCAGGACCGCGCCGGGAACGTCCAGGGTGTGGGTCTTCGCGTCAGCCATCGGTGCCACTCCTTCTCGGGTCATGTCCAGGTAGACCGTCGCCGCCCGGGAAACTCATCGGTGCGCGGCCGAGAACTTTCCCGGCGTCACCGAAACGGGCAAATGCCTCAGCCAGCATAGTCCGGTGTCCCACCGCCGACCTGCGATGAACAGCTCCGCCCGCGCATGCGGTATCAAGTTCCGATGGAATTCGTGCTGTTCCCCGGACGCCACCACCTGCTGACCCGGTTTCAGGCCGACCGGCTCGTCGAGCTGGCCGCCCGGCACGGCGCGACGATCGTCTGGGCGGTGACCTCGGCGAACCACGACAACACGCGCCGCAACCCGGTTCCGTACCACCGGCGGGAGGCGGCCGTCGAACGCTTCAGCGCGACCACCGGCCTGCGCTCGGTGGTGGTGCCGGTCTTCGACATGCCGCCGACGCCGCGGTTCGCCGAGGTCACGATCAAGAACATCACCGCCGCCACCGGTATCGAGCTGACCCCGCGCAACACCGTCGTGGCCTGTTCCACCCCCGACGTCGCCGCGCTGTACGAGCGGCTCGGCTTCGCGATCGACCCCGTCGAGGCCGGGCAGTCCCCCGCCGCCGAGCGCCCCTGGGACGTGCTGCTGCGCCTGGCCGCGGGCGACGAGACGTGGCGCGAGCTGGCCCATCCCGCCACCGTCGACGTGTTCGACCGCTACCGCCTCACCGAGACCGTGCGCACCGTCGTCAACGACCCGGTCGTCGGCGACGAGGGCGGCCTCACCGCGACCCGCGACTACCGCGCCTACGTGGAGGCGTTCGCCGACAGCGCCGCCCGCAAGTGGGCCGCGGCCCGCGAGCACGTGCAGCCCGGCCGGGTCGTCGACATCGGCTGCGGCGCGGGAGCCGTGCTCGAACTCGCCGACCGCGAGCCGGCCCTGCGCGAGAGCGACCTGATCGGGGTCGAGGTTGCCCGCCACCTGTTCGACGAGTGCGTGCACCGCAAGGCGCAGGGCGTCTTCGCCAACCCCAACGTGTTCTTCTACCGCCGCAACGTGCTCGGCGGCGCGGTGTTCCCCGCGCGTTCGATCAACACGACGCTGACCTTCGCGCTGACCCACGAGATCTGGTCGTACGGCGACCAGGAGAAGTCGCTGCGCGCCTTCGCCCAGGCCATCTTCGACCACACCGCGCCGGGCGGGGTCTGGATCAACAGTGACGTCTGCGGCCCCGGCGACCGCGACCGTCAGGTGCTGCTGCGCCTGGAGCGCGGCGACGGCGAGAACCCCGACCGGCCGCGCACCGACCTGGCCGGCCTGCCGTCCGCGCAGGTCGCCGCATATGTCGCCGGGCTGTCCACGCGGGCCCGCTTCGACCAGTTCACGGTCGACTTCGCCTTCGGTGTGCCGCACGTCCCGGCCGGTGACACCGTCCGGCTCTCGTTGGGCGACGCCATGGACTACCTGACCCGCAAGGACTACTCGGCGAGCTGGCTGTCGGAGACCCGCGAGCAGTTCTGCGGTATGGCGTACGCGGACTGGCGGCGCCTGCTCACCGACGTCGGCTTCGAGCTGGACCCGGCCTCGGGGACCAGCCGCAACGACTGGATCGTCGACAACCGGATCGCCCCGGTCGCCGCGCTGACCGACCTCGACGGCACGCCGCTGGACTGGCCGGTGACCCACCTGCTGGCGGTCGCCCGCCGCCCGCTGAACTCGTGAAACCGACAGTCGGGGTCAGCGGATCCGGCCGCCTTCGCCGGGCGCGCGCCCCTTGGTCGATGAGTCTGATGTCGACATGGTGAGACAACGGCTGGGTGCGGCCTGCTGGATGCTGACGATCGTCTACTTCCTGGTGCAGCCGGTCGTCGCGGCGGCCTGGGATCCGGCATACAGCTTCGCCGACAACACGATCAGCGATCTCGGCAACGCGATCTGCACGACCTCGGACGAATCGTGGCGGCCCGGGGTCTTCCTGTGCTCGCCCCGGCACGTGCTGATGAACGCGACGTTCGTGCTGGTCGGCCTGTGCACGGCGGTCGGTGCGCTGACCACCCGGGGCTGGTGGCCGCGGCATCGCCTGGCGGGGTCGGGGCTCGCCCTGATCGCCGTCAGCGGCGTCGGCGCCGTGCTGGTCGGTCTGGCGCCCGGTGACGTGAACATGCCGCTGCACCTGGTCGGGGCGGGATTGCAGTTCCCGGCCGCGCTCAGCCCACTGCTGCTCGGGCTGGCCACACCCCGGGAGCGGCGGCGCGAGCGGGCGTTCTCGCTCACGATGGGCGTCGTCGGGATCGTCGGCTGCGTGCTGTTCGCCAGCGGGCTGCATCTCGGGCTGGGCGTCGGCGGCACGGAACGGCTCGGCTTCGACCCGCTCACCGTCTGGACGGTCGTGCTCGGCACGGTGATCTGGCGCGGCGGATCAATCCGGCGCTGACCCGCCGCCATCCCCGGCGGCCAGGTGGACCCGGGCCAGCTCACGGATCTGCTCGTCGGGGTCGTCCACCAGATCGGCGAGTGACCGGGCGACGAGTTCGGGATCAGCGCCCGAGATCTCCTCGACCATCGCGTACAGAGCGTAGTACCGGGTGTCGGCCTCCTCGTCCCGGCACAGCGACCGCAGCGCCTCCAGCGCCTTCGGCTCGATCCGCTCCGGGTCAACCAGCGCCGGAAGCACCGCCGCGACGTGGAAGCGGACCCACCGGTTCGGGTGCCCGGTGAACCGGAGCACCTCGTCGAGGGCCTCCCACGCCGCGTTGTACCCGAGCGCCGAGATCACGTTCTGGAGCACATACGGGTCCTGCTCCCGATCGAGCCGCCCGACCAGCAGCGGTATCGCCTGCGTGCTGAACGGCCTGCGTCCCGCGTCGTCCTGCCGCCCCAGTTCCCGCAGGACCCGCACGCCGAGTTCGCGCGCGTCCGGGTCCTCGTCGTCCAGCAAGCGCACCGCGGTGGCGTACACCGCCCGGGTCGGCCGCTCGTGCAGGGCGACCAGGTGTGGAGCCGGGTCGAGAGGGTCGCCCTCGGAGACCTCGGTCGCCGCTGCGGCGAACAACTCCGCGTCCGGCATCCAAGCCGGTTCGACCCTGCGGTCCTGATTCCCCATCAGGCCATTGTCGGCCGCCGCTCAACGGGGTTTCGCGCCGGAGCCCAACGCGGCCTTGGCCGTCGAATCTAGACTCCATTCACGACCGTCAGTGTCGGGCTGGAGTCCGCACCGGCCCTCGCAGCGACCTGGGGACCAGAATGGCCGATCCGCTCGACGACCCCGTGCGATCCGCGCTGACCGGACCGCACGCCCACCTGGCGCAGCGGCGTGGCCGCATCCTGCGCTATCCGCCGGAACTGTCGAGGTTCATCGCGATCCCGCATCCGACGACCGCCGAGGACTGGGCCGACGCCGCCGCGCTGGTCGGCCCCGAGCGAGCCCCGGTCGCGGGCGTCGTCGTCGCGCCGTACGACGGTTGGAAGGTCACCGGCGTCGGACCCGGTCTGCAGCTCGTCGAGGACGCCGTCGAGCCGCGCTACGACGACGAGGCGGTGCGGCTCGGCCCGGCCGACCTGCCCGAGATCGTGGCGTTCGTCGCCCGGCACCGCAACGGCCGCTTGTTCACGCCGCGCACCCTCGAACTGGGCACCTACCTCGGCATCCGCCGTGGCGGTGTGCTGGTGGCGATGGCCGGGGAGCGCCTACGGCCCGTCGGCTGGAACGAGCTCAGCGCCGTCTGCACCGACCCCGCCCACCGCCGCCAGGGCCTGGCCATGCGGTTGGTCCGCGCGCTGATCGCCGGTATGCGCGAGCGGGGCGAGCGGGCTTTCCTGCACGTGAGCGACGGCAACCCCGGCGCGTACGCCATGTACGAGCGGCTCGGCTTCCGCGTGCGGCGGCCGATCACCATGGGCTCGGTGCACATTCCCGAGGTTCACCTTCCGGCCGCGTTCCGGCCGGGCCACAGCTGACGCCAGGAAACGGGCAAGGGGGTGGCCGGACCGGCCGCCAGGTGCGCGAACGCCCCCAGTGGCCGGTCCGGTTCGTTCACCGGCAGGTCAGGCAGCCCTCGGACGCAGGCAGACCGGGGTGCGGCAGGTCGTCGCGGTGCTCGGGCTGGGCCTTGGTGATCCGGGGCGGTGACACCAGCAGGAAGCCTCGGGACAGGTCGGAGTCGATGAACCCGACGAGGACCGGGTTGCGCGGGTTCGCCGGGTCGTTCTCGAAGCCGGACGCGGCCCATCCGGGCACGGTGTTCACGGCCGCGCCACGGGTACGCAGCACGTTCTTCGCCGCGGTGCGAGCCGCGGGCCCGGTTCACGGGCCAGGGCTCACCGACCGGCCCACCAGCGGCCGCACACCCCGAGCAGCACGCACATGAAGCCGGTGAGCAGCAGCGATACGACGTCGGGACCGCCCGTCACCGGGAGCACGCCGGTCGCCACCACCCGGTCAGCGAACTGCCTGAAACGTCACGTTCCAGTTCGTCGTCCACGTCATGCCCTGGCAGATCAGGGGCGCGTCGCCGAACTTCACCCCGTCGCCGATGGTGTAGTCGAAGTCGCCGCCCTTGGCCAGCGTCGGCAGCGCCGGGTACATGCCCTGGTTCGTGATGACGTACGCCTTGCACGTGTCCACGTCTGCCTCGGCCACCCCGCTGACCGTGACCGCGCCGGGGCTGATGCCGGTGACCTGTGCCCGCACGTTCGAGTTCGGGTTGTGGATGGCCAGTTTCACGTTCGACGACTCGCCCGGCAGCAGCGGCGAGCTGAGCTGCTGCCCCACGACGGTGATCTCCTGGACGATTTCGGCTCCACCGGTGGCTCCGGCCACGATGGTGGAGCCGAACACGGCCCACGCGGCGGTGGCGGCCACGATGGTGCCGAGCACGGCCGTGCCGACGACGGCGGTCCGCTTGGTGATCCGCTGGTGCTTCATGGTGTCCTCCTGGGCACAGTGGGTCGGCCCGCGCGCCACACGGCGCGCCGGCTGCTGGTTGACGTGGTGTTACGCCGCGGACGCGGGCGTCGCGGGGACAGGTGGCGACGGGTCGGCCGTCGCGGTTTCGGGGGTCGGGGTTTCGGACGGCTCGGATTCTGGAGCCGGGTCAGGCACCGTCTCGCCGGTCGGCGGCGGATCGGCCGTCGGTGACGGCGACGGCGACGGTGAGGCCGTCGGCACCGGCGAAGGGCCGGTGGACGCTGACGCGCCCGGCTCTTCGGTGCCCGGTCGGGTGGTTCCGGCCGGAGCCGGGGCCGCTGGGGTGGCTGTCGGCCCGGCGTGCGCCGACGGGCTGGGCCACCTTCCGGCAGCGTGGCCTTCGACCGGTGCCTGTGCGGAGCCGCGCCAGGACGGAGCCGCGGCTGCGACAGCACCCGCCGCGATCAGCACAGTGGCGGCCGCCAGCGCACCGGTGGCGAGCATGCGTCGGCCTCGCCGGGTCAGCGGCTGGTGCACCACGGGCGGCCTCCTGTGTCGGGTGCCGCTGCGCGGATCGCCGGGAGGCGTCCGGTCGCGGCCACGCGAACAACCCTGCCGCATCAGGTATGGAATGGGGCATAGGGAACACGGTGCGCTACCGCTGACACATAGGGCGGCTGTCCAGCGCAGACGTGCATCGACCGGCTCCGGGCGAACTACCCAGAAAGGATGAATCGAACAATATGGATAGACTGCTTGCCGTGCATCCCCCATGCCGCAACAAACGCCAAAACGCAACCGGGTGCTCGCTGCGGACTCCCGAGGTGAAGGGAATACGCGGTTTATCATCGGCCATTTGCAATATAACGACATGAACCGGACACGCTTAATACGCTGTAGGGCACCCGCGCCCTGCGAACAGGCGCGTGGAGAACCTGGACAGGCTGCTCGATGCGGCCCACGCACACGGGCGATCGAGGAGGCACCCATGACCACGGCCCGATCCCCCGCCGCCGAACCGCCCGCGCGGGCCCTGCGCCAGATGCTCGTGCCGCTCGCGCTGGCGCAGTTCATCTGCAGCTTCGCCGGCTCGAACATGAACGTGATGATCAACGACATCAGCCAGGATCTGGACACGACCGTGCAGGGCGTCCAGATCGCCATCACGATCTTCCTGCTGGTGATGGCCGCCCTGATGATCCCCGGCGGCAAGCTGACCGACCGGTACGGCCGCAAGCGCTGCTTCCTCGCCGGCCTCATCCTCTACGGCATCGGCGCGCTGCTCAGCGCCGTGTCACCCGGGCTGGGCGTGCTCATCCTCGGCAACTCGATCCTGGAGGGTGTCGGCACCGCGCTGCTCATCCCGCCCGTCTACATCCTCACCACCCTGCTGTTCAGCGGCGTCGCCGCGAGGGCCAAGGCGTTCGGCGCGATCAGCGCGATGGGCGGCGTCGGCGCGGCGGCGGGACCGCTCATCGGCGGCCTGATCACCTCTGCGCTGAGCTGGCGCTGGGCCTTCGTGTTCCAGGCCCTGGTGATCGTGGTGATCATCGTGCTGGGCCGCAAGGTGCTCGACCCGCTGCCACCGGACCCGACGCGCCCGTTCGACACCCGCGGCGCGGTGCTGTCGGCGGCCGGGCTCATCCTCGTCGTCGCCGGCATCCTCGCCGCCGACGACAACGGGTGGCTGATGCTCGGCCTGATCGCCGCGGGCGTGCTGCTGCTGTTCCTGTTCTTCCGGTGGGTACGCGCCCAGGAGCAGGCCGGCCGCGAGCCGCTGCTGTCGACCGCGCTGTTCCGCAACCGCACCTCCAACCTGGGCCTCATCACGCAGAACGCCCAGTGGCTGATCCTGATGGGCACCTCGTTCACCGTGGCGGCGTACCTGCAGGTGGTCCGCGGCTACGACGCGATCCAGACCGGCGTCATCTTCACCGCCGCGACGGTCGGCCTGCTGGTCTCGTCGCTGGCGGCCGAGCGCCTGGCCAAACGCCGCCCGCAGCGCACGCTGATCCAGGCGGGCTTCGTGCTCACCGCGGCCGGTGTGCTGGTGCTGCTCGCCCTGGTCGCCGGGACGCCCGGGGTCTGGGCGTTCGCGCCGGGGCTGCTGCTCATCGGGCTCGGGCTGGGCCTGATGCTGACCCCGTCGGTCAACGTGGTGCAGTCCAGCTTCGGTGACGACCTGCAGGGTGAGATCTCCGGCCTGTCCCGCAGCGTGTCCAATCTCGGCTCGTCACTGGGCACCGCCGTCGCGGGCACCATCCTCGTCGCGGGCATCACCGCGACCCCCGGGCGGGCGTACGGGCTGGCCATGGCCGTACTGGCCGTCGTGGCGCTGGCCGGGCTGTTCGCGGCCGCGAAGCTGCCGAGAACAGCCGCACCCTCAGTGCCCTGATCTGCCCATGTCCCAGACCTACCAGGCAGGAGACCACGTGGACACGTTGCAGCTGCTGCTCAACGCGATAACCGTGATCTTCATTTCGTCGACCATGTTCGCGGCGGGCCTCGGCGCGACCCTGCCCGCCCTGCGCCGGGCGTTCACCGACGTGCCCCTGCTCGTGCTCGTGCTGCTGGCCAACCTGGTCGTCATCCCGCTGCTGGGCTGGGGGCTGGCCGCCCTGCTGCAGCTCGCGACCGCGCCGTTCATCGCGCTGCTGCTGATCGCGTGCTCACCCGGCGGGCCGTTCGGGGCCAAGCTCGGCATGATCCAGCGTGGGGACGTCACCACCGGCGCCGCCATGCAGGTGCTGCTCGCGGCCATCGGCAGCGTCACCTTCGCGCTGACCGCCAACGTGCTGCTCACGGCGGCCGACGTGGGCGGCGGCATCTCGCTCGACGTCGGCGCGCTGGTGCGCACCGTCGCGATCCTGCAGCTCGTGCCGTTCGCGATCGGCCTGCTGCTGCGCCACTACACCGCCGACACGGCCCTGTCCTGGCACCCGGCCGCGGTCAAGGTGTCCAACGTGACGTTCCTGATCGTGCTCGGCGGGATGCTGCTGGGCAGCTGGAGCGACGTCGTCGACCTGCTGGGCTCGCGGGCGCTGCTGGCCGGGTTCCTGTTCTCCGCCCTCGCCTTCGCCCTGGGCACACTGCTGTCCACCGGGTCACCGGCCCGGCGCACCACCATGGGCGCCGTCACCGCCGTACGCAACCTCGGCCCGGCCCTGGCCGCCATCGGAATCGCCTTCAGCGACCAGCCCGCCGTCCTCGGCGCGCTCGCCGCCATCCTGCTCAGCGGGCTCTGCGCGGCCATCCCCATCACCGCGGCCCTCGCCCGCCGCCGCAGCGCGTCCCGGACCTGACAGTGGCCTGCTCCCTGGTGTTCCTCGGTCACTCGACGGTCCTGCTCGACCTCGACGGCGTCCGGGTGCTCACCGATCCCGTGCTGCGCGGCCGTCTGACGTTCCTGCGCCGGATCGCCGCGCCGGTCACGCCCGCCGACCACGCCGACGTCGACGTCGTCGTGCTGTCCCACCTGCACCACGATCACTGCGACCTGCGCTCGCTGGCACTGCTCGGCCGCGACGTGCGCATCGTCGCACCCGACGGCGCCGGGGACTTCCTGCGGCGGCGGGGCTTCCGGCGGGTGGTCACGTTGCAGGCGGGCGAGTCCCACCAGGTCGGCCCGGTGACCGTGACCGCGACCCCGGCGGTGCACGACGGCAGGCGCGAGCCGTTCGGGCCCCGGGCCGCCGCGGTGGGATACCTCATCGGGACCGGGCGGACCGCCGTCTACTTCGCCGGCGACACCGACCTGTTCGCCGGGATGCGCGACCTGTCCCCGGACCTCGACCTCGCCCTGATCCCGGTCTGGGGCTGGGGACCGAACCTCGGCCCGGGGCACCTGGACCCGCGGCGCGCCGCCGAAGCCGTCGCGCTGCTGCGCCCGCGCCGTGCCGTGCCCATCCACTGGGGCACGCTGTTCCCGTACGGCCTGCGCGTCTTCTACCGCGACCGGCTGCGCGAGCCCGCCCGCGCCTTCGCCGCCGCCGTCGCGGCCCGCGAGCTGCCCACCGAGGTCACGGTGCTGGCCCCCGGCGGCGGGCTGACATGGCAGCCGTGAACCTGCGCCGCGTCGGCGGCCGGCTGCGCCCGGCGATCGTCGTGCTGCTGCTCGACTGGGCGGCGCTGAGCATCGCGATCGCCGTCACGCCGGGCCTGTCCGCGAGCACCGGATGGGACGTCCTACTGGCCGCGGTGCTGCTCGCGATCGCCGCTGCGGTGCTGCGGCCGGTGTTCGCCGTGTTCGCCGCCCGGCTCGGCTGGACCGGAGTCGTGGCGGGCTGGCTGCTGACCCAGTCGCTGCTGGTTTACCTGGCCCTGATCCTCGCCCCACACATCACGGTGGACGGCTTCTGGCCCGCGTTCTGGGCGTCGTGGATCTACTCCATCCTGGTCAGCGCCGGGATGTGGCTCGTCACCGCGGGCGACAACTCGGCGATGCTCGCGCATCTGCTGCGGTCCACGAAGAAGACCCGCCGCGAAGCGGTCGCCACCGCGGTCCCCGGCGTGCTGATGATCCAGATCGACGGGTTGTCGGCACCGCTGGCCCGCTGGGCGATCCAGGCGGGAAACCTGCCGACGCTGACCCGCTGGATCCGCTCGGGCAGCCACACGCTGGCCGAATGGCATGCCCAGCTGCCCGCGACCACCCCCGCCAGCCAGGCCGGCCTGCTGCACGGGGCGAGCGCGCACGTGCCCGCGTTCCGCTGGCTGGAGAAGGAGACCGGCCGCCTCGTGGTCACCAACCACCCCAAAGACGCCGAGTACGTCGAGCAGAGCTTCTCCGACGGGCGGGGGCTGCTCGCCGACGGCGGGGTGAGCCTGTCCAACGTCTTCTCCGGCGACGCGCCGGTGAGCCTGCTGACCATGAGCACGGTGGGGCGCAAGGGCAGCCGGCGCGGCCCCACCCGGGAGGTCAGCAGCTATCTGGTCGACCCGTTCGGCCTGACCCGCTCGCTGGTGCTGACCGCCGGAGAAATGATCAAAGAGGTGTTCCAGGCGCGGCGACAGCGGGCCCGCGACATCGAACCCCGGGTGCACCGTGCCGCGTCCTACGTCGCGCTGCGCGGCGTGACCAACGTGCTGCTGCGCGACCTCAACCTGAACCTGGCGGCCGAGCACATGATGCGCGGCGCACCGGCCCTGTACTGCGACTTCGTCGACTACGACGAGATCGCCCACCATGCCGGGCCGACCCGGGCGGAGTCGCTGGCCTCCCTGGACGGCATCGACTGGGTGCTGGGCACGCTGGAGCAGCTCGCGCGCAGCGCGCCACGGCCGTACCACATCGTGGTCCTGTCCGACCACGGGCAGAGCCAGGGCGCGACGTTCCTGCAGCGGTACGGCACGACGTTGGAGGCCCTGGTCCGAAAGCTGATGGCGGGCGACGGCGCGGACGTGGCGACCGCGCCCGAAAACGAGCAGTGGGGCCGGGTCCGGGCCCTGCTCACCGAAGTCAGCGGTGAGCAGAAGGTCGTCGGCCGGCTGACCCACGACGTGCTGAAGGCGCGGGACCAGGAACCCGCGCCGGGGCCCGCCGCGGGTGCGGAACTGGTCGTCGTCGCGTCCGGCAACCTGGGCATGGTCTACCTCGCCCGGGAGCGCCGCCGCCTGACGCTGGAGGAGATCGAGGCCCGGCACCCGAACCTGCTGACCGGCCTCGTCGCCCACCCGGGCATCGGGTTCGCGATGGTGCGGTCCAGTGCCCGTGGACCGATCGTGCTCGGCCGCGACGGCGTCCGCCACCTCGCCGACGGGCGGATCGACGGCGCGGATCCCCTCGCCCCCTTCGGCCCGCACGCGGCCGACGATCTGCGACGGCACGACACGCTGCCGCACGTCGGCGACGTCGTGCTCAACAGCCTGCTCGATCCGGCGACCGGTGAGGTGGCCGCGTTCGAGGAGCTGGTCGGCTGCCACGGCGGGCTGGGCGGGTGGCAGACCCGGCCGGTGCTGATCCACCCTGCCGAGTGGCCCGCGCCCGGCCCTCTCGTCGGCGCGGACGCGGTCCACCGGCAGTTGGTGCGCTGGCTGGCGAACCTCGGACTGCGGACGCGGCCGCCCGGCTAGCCCCGGACGATCAGGTCGTTGGCGTACGTCGCCACGTCCAGCACCGCCTGCTCGCCGGTGCGCCGGTGCACGTCAAGGGCCGCGTCGATGAACTTGATGCCGTGCGAGTCCTGATCGTGCAGCCCGCGCGCCATCAGGTCGGCCGGATCCGTCGCTGCGCGGACCGGCATCGGCCGGGCCTCGGCCGGCGAGTACGCGCTCGTCACCGCCGCCGTCGCGGCCCACGCGGCCTGGATGCTGGGCTCCCACAGCGCGGCGGGCAGCACCGGCAGCACCCGCGCGATCGCGTTCGGCGCGGTGGTCGCGTGCACCAGCATCACCGGGTTGCCGTGCCCGTGCGTACCGAACCGCAGCGCCGCCGCCTCGACGATGGCGGCGAGCCGGTCCGGCGCGCCCGCCTCGGCGTCGCCTGGCACGGCCCCGGCCGACTCCGGCCATCCCGGCAGGTCGGCGAGCTGTGCGAGCCGGTTGCGGATCCCGGACCGCTGGTGCGGCACCCGGGGCACCGCGTCGAGCGCCGAACGCGGATCGCTCGACCGGTACGGTCCCTTGCCCGCCGGTGCGAGCGGCTGCCAGCGGGCGGCCCAGTAGCCCAGGCCCGCGCCCAACTCGGCCACCCGGGCCGGGGTCGCCGCGCCGTCCTGCTCGCTGTCGAGCAGGGCGCGCACCGCGTGCCCGACCCTGATGACGCCGTGCGTGGCCCCGGCGGCCACGCCCGGCAGCAGCCGGGGCCACCACTGGATCAGCACCTCGCGCCAGGGCCGCTCGGTGAGCTGCCGTTCGAAGAAGGTGAGCCAGTCACCGGTGCGGACCGGGTCGCCCAGCGGATCGCGCCACTCGCCCGCCGAGATGCGCTGGATGCCGCGCGGGCGTTCGGACAGCCGGTCGGCGTAGCCGTCGATCCAGGCGTGCACCTGGTCGGCGTGTCCATGCCGGACCAGTGCCTCCGCCGCCATGGGCGCGTGGTTGGACAGCCAGCCGTCGCGCTCCGGCCCGGTGTGCTGCAGCCGCTGGTATACCTCGTCGAGAACCCCGTTTGTCATGCTCAACATCTTTCGACTTCAAGTCGACTTGATGTCAAGAGCGTCTGAACGGGCAAAAGTACGCGAACAGCGTCGGCGGGTCACCATCCCCCGGCGGCTTCGCCGAGGATGCCGCCCCGGACCGCGCGGGCCAGTCCCTGTGCCAGTTCTTCGTCATGCGGGCCGACGTGCACGTACAGGCTGTGTCCTGGCGGCGGATCGCGGTGCCACATCTCCGCCCCGTTGAGACCCAGCTCGAATCCGGCCTCGTTGTGCCGCCCTTGCCAGCACACGTGCCAGGAGACCGACGCCGGATCGGTGCCGACCGCCGCGACCACGAGATCGGCCGGGTCCTCATGCAGCTCGTGCTCGCGGGTGAAGACCGTGGCTTCGAGCCGCGGCAACCTCGACAGCGCAGCGACGACGTCGTCGCTCAGGTCGGCCATCAGGTATGCGCTGCCGTCACGTCGCCGGGTCATCCGGCGGGCGGCCGGCAGGAGCGGGTCGAGCACCGCCGCCACCTGCTCGAACAGCTCCGCAGGGACGTCCACCGAGACGTGGGCGCGGTCCAGTGGCAGGTAGCGGGCGAGGTCCCGGTGGGTGTCGAGCTCGATGTACGCCGAGACGTACGACGGGCAGCAGGTCGGCGACCGCAGGTCGAGCAGCTGCCGCGTCTTCGCGTAGACGGCGTCGAGGTCGTCGCTGGTGTAGATCCGGTACACGGTCGAGTTGCCCACGGCGGAGCATCATGCCACCAACCGCGGCGCGCCGACGAGGTCAGGCGTGCGCGGTGGCGGTGGTGAGTTGGGCGAGGTGACGGTCCACGACCGCCAACGCGTCCCGGTGTGACAGCGCGCCGGCGAGCACCGGCAGCCGCAGCCCGTCCAGCAGCGCGGCGAGGCGCTGGGCTTCGGCGGGCGCGTCGATCGCCGGCCCGGCGCTCTCGAACACGGTGCCCAGCGTGCGGACGAACCCGGCGAAGGCCGGGGCGAGCGCGGCGGCGAGCGCCGGCGCGACGGCCGCCCGGGACAGGAACGCGACGGCGACCAGCGCATCGGCCCGTCCGGCCGCATCGTGCGGCAGGTACTCGGCTGCTATCGCGCGCAGCATCGCCGCGGGTTCTCCCGCGGGTGCACCGGCGAGCCGGTCGCGGACCCGGCCGGCGAAGCGGTCGTGCACGCTCAGGCTCAGCCAGTGCTGCAGCGCGTAGAGCAGCATCTCGTCCTTGGTGGCGAAGTAGTGCTGGACGGCGCCCATGGACACGCCGGCCTCGTGGGCGACCTCGCGCAGGGATACCGCTTCCAGGCCCTGCGCTCCGGTGATGCGCAGCAGCGACTCGACGATGTGGCGGCGGCGCTGATCATGATCGACCTTGCGGGGCATGGCCAGAACGTACCTTCCCGTGGTTACAATGCAGTCGCATTGCAAAACTACCGCGAAGAGGCCACGGTGACCATACGGACGGCACACAACGGAGAAGTCGAGCTCGCGTACGAGACCTTCGGCGCGCCCGGCGGCGAGCCGTTGCTGCTCATCATGGGCCTGGACTTCCAGATGGTGTTCTGGCCCGACGACTTCTGCCAGGCGCTGGCCGACCGCGGCTTCCACGTCGCTCGCTACGACAACCGCGACGCCGGGCTGTCCACGCACTTCACGTCGCCGCAGCGGGAGAACCCGTTCCGGGTCCTGTTCAGCGGCAGCCGCAAACCCGTCTACACCGCCTCGGACATGGTCGACGACGGGCTGGCCGTCATGGACGCCCTCGGCTGGGACTCCGCCCACCTGTGCGGCGTCTCGCTGGGCACCGGCCTCGCACTGGCCACCGCCGTCCTGCACCCGCAGCGGGTGCGCACCATCACCGCCGTCGCCGGCGGGCCCTCCGGAAAACTCAGCCTGCTGCGTTACGTGAAGTTCGGCGTGTTCGGCCGCTTCGCCCGGATCAAGCACCCCGACACCGACGCGGGAGCGGTGCAGACCCTGGTCGACATGATCCGGCTGCTGTCCTCCCCGCACCATCCGTTCGAGGAGGAGTGGGCCCGATCCGTGGCGCGGCTCAGCCACGCGCGGTCCCCGCGTGATCCCAGCACGACGCAGCGCCAGACCGCCGCCGGGCTCAACCTCGGCGCGACGGGCCGCCGGCTCGGCGAGATCACCGCACCGACACTGATCGTCAACGGAACCGACGACCCGCTCATCCGCGCGTCCGCCGGAGCCGCGCTGGCCCGCCGGATCCCCGGCGCACGGGCTGTGGTGTACCCCCGCATGGGCCATGTCCTGCCCGAACACGTGTGGGCCGCCATGGCCGACGCCATGGCGGCCCAGGCCGGACTCGCCGCCGGACCGGTCACCACCGGCTGAGGCCCGATCAGGCGAACTGCGCCACGCGAGACTCGTGGCGCGGCTCGACCGACAGGTGAGCCGACAGCGCACCCAGGAAGTCGGCCGCGTCGAACATCTCGCCGGCGGAGGCGACCCCGGTCGTCTTCGCCTGCCCGGCGAGGATGCGGTGGACCGCTTCGACCGCGAGCGGCGCGCTGATCGCGTAGATGTCCCGGCCCGTGGCGACGACGCGGCGTTGCGTGTCGCCGGTGCGCACGACGACGTCGACCACGAACGTCTGCGCGGACCGGCCGCTGTCGTCGACCGCGGCCGGCGCGGGCGAGTCCGGGGCCGCCAGGTCCCTGGCCGCGTCGGCGGTCATGTACGTGCGCACCTCGGGGATGTCCAGGTGGCTGGGGACGGCGACGACGTCGGCCATCGTGAACCCGCCGAGGACCGGCCGACTGCCCAGCGGAGCCGGGAACTCCCAGTCCAGGGTCGGCAGGTCGCGCTCGGCGGCGTAGTACTCCATCCGGCCGCCCGTGTAGCGGACCCGGCGGCCGTCGCGCCGGTCCCGCGAGACGGTGCCGGACACGACGGTCCCGGGCGTGGGGTGCCAGCTGCTCAGCCCGTACGCGACGTGCGCCTCGTCGGCCGTGGTCCAGTCCCCCATCGCCGTGGTGACCAGCAGGTCGCCGAGCCCGCCGAAGAACGCCATCGCCGGGACCACCGCGACCCCCGCCTCCCGGGCACGGTCGGCGAAGTGCGCGAACGTGTCGAGGTTGGCCTCGATCTCGGCGGCCACGTCCACGTACGGGATGCCGCCGCGCAGGGCGGCCTCGATCACCGGGCCCGCCGTCGAAGCGAACGGACCGGCGGCGTTGACGACCCCTGCCGCGCCCCGCAGCGCCCGGTCGAGCGAGGCCGGATCGTCCGCCGACGCCACCCGGTGCTCCAGCCCCGGATGGGACTCCGCCAGCTCCTGGAGCTTGCCCGCGTCGCGGCCGACGAGCAGCGGCGCGAACCCGCGCGCCGCCAGCTCGGCCACCACGAACCGGCCGGTGTGCCCGTACGCCCCGAACACCGCCACGGTCTTGTCCGTACCCATCTTCAGCTCCTCAGCGCTCTTCAAAGATCGACTGAAGAGATCCTCCCAACGGCGACGGTCTCGGACGAGTGTCTGGAACGCCACGCCCCATACACTTTCGGACATGGCCACGATCGCGCTCGCCGCCACCGACGGAATGCTCCACTTCGAACTCGCCATGGCCTGCGAGATCTTCGTCCGCGACCCCAGCGGCCTGGCCGACCCGTGGTACGACCTGGTGGTCTGCGGTCCGGGCCCGGTCGGGATCGGCAGATTCCGGATGGAACCCGACGCCGGGCTGAACCGGCTCGCCACCGCCGACACCGTGATCATCCCGGCCATCGACGACGTCGACGCCGACCCGCCCGCCGACCTGGTCGAGGCCGTCCGGGCCGCTCACCGGTCCGGGGCCCGGCTCGTCTCGCTGTGCACCGGTGTGTTCGTACTGGCCGCCGCCGGGGTGCTGGACGGGCTGCGCGCCACCACCCACTGGGCCCACACCGACGCGCTGGCCACCCGCTACCCCCGGATCGACGTCGACCCGGACGTGCTCTACGTCGACAACGGCAACGTGCTCGCCTCCGCCGGCAAGGCCGCCGCGATCGACCTGTGCCTGCATCTCATCCGCCGCGACCATGGCTCGACGGTCGCCAACGCCGTCGCCCGCCGACTGGTCGTGCCCCCGCACCGCGCGGGCGGCCAGGCCCAGTTCGTCACCACCCCGGTGCCCGCCCGCGACGACCATCCCCTCGCCGACCTGTTCCCGTGGGCGATGGAGCGGCTGAACCGCCCGCTGACCGTGGAAGACCTGGCCCGGCAGGCGAACATGAGTTCGCGCAACCTGGCCCGCCACTTCAGGTCGACGACCGGCACCACCCCGCTGCAGTGGCTGTCCACGCAGCGCATCCGCCGCGCACAGGAACTGCTGGAGAACACCGACAGCGGCATCGACGCCATCGCGGAGGCGGCGGGCATGGGCACCGCCACCACGCTGCGCCGGCACTTCCACCGCACCGTCGGCGTGGCGCCGGACGCCTACCGCCGCACCTTCCGCACGCCGGGAGGCCGCCTCCCGCACGGGGAGGCGGCCTCCGGCCTGTCCTGATCCGCCCTGTCGCGATCCCGGGACGATGCCAGGTCAGCCCTTGATCACTGCGTCCTCGGCCAGCGCCTCGGCGCGCTGCTGGACCGTGGCGCGGAGCTTGTCGACATCGGTCTTGACGGCGGCGGTGTCGGCCCCCTGCACGGTGTTCAACGTGGCCGTGATCCGGTCCAGGGCCTTCTCGGCCGCCTTGTCGGCGTAGATCTTCTGGTACAGCTCGCGGTAGGCGTCCTCGTACGTTGTCTTGAACGCGTCCGAAGCCAAGAACCTTTCCTTGAGCTTGTTGCCGCCCATCATTGGGCCCCGGCCGCCGCCGGGTCCGCCGCCCGGCGGAGTGAACCCCTCCGGCAGTTCCATGCCCTCCGGCAGCGGGAAGTCGCCGCCGCCGCCGGGGAAGCCGCCCATCGACATCGTGTCGTGGGGTCCGGCCGTGGCGCTGCCGCTGAAGGTCAGGTTGTGGTCCCAGCTGATGACCTTGAACTTCTTGGTGTCCAGGTCGTACCACAGGTAGTAGTTCTTGCCCGGACCCGACATGTCGTCGAAGTTGAGCAGCAGGTTCTGCAGGGCGAGGTACCGCGCGAACGAGGCGACGTCGACGTGGTCGGCCAGGTGGGCGTCGAAGTCGGCGTCGGAGGCCTCGTCGGCCCACCTCACCAGGTCGATGACCGGCGCGAGGTCGTGGCTGCCCTTGTTGTTGACCTGCTTGAAGTCGTCTTCGTACTCGGTCGGGTCCGCACCCTGGTAGGTGAACTGTCCCGTGGCCAGCGACTTGTAGAGCACGCCGTTGCCGAGGCTGTCGGCGAAGTCCTCGTCCGGGTGCTCGACCAGCAGGCGCGCCTTGACGGGCCGGCCGTTGACCTGCAGGGCCGTGTAGGCGTACCGCTGCGTGGGCTGCCCGGCGGCGGCGGCCACGGCCAGCGAGAGGGCCTCGTTGACCACCGTGGTGCCGCCGCCCATGCCGGACACGCGCACGGCGACCTCGCTGCGGCCCTGGTAGCGGCGGCCTTCGGCGAACTCGTCGAAGCTGATCAGCCACGGCAGTTCCTCGGGCTTGGCGCTGTCGAGGCTCGCCCGGCCGAAAGCGCCGCCCATCATCCCGCCGGGTCCGCCCCGGCCGCCGCCCTGGTTGCCGCCCTCACCGGCACCGGGCAGCTGCGGGAACCCGCCCTCCGGCATGCCTGGGAACCCGCCCTCGGGCATGCCCGGCCGGCCGCCGGGACCGCCCTCGCCGCCCCGGTCCTCGAACAGCGACCGGGTCTTGCCCTCGTGGGTGACGCCGGACAGCGTGGAGTTGCCCTTGAGGCGGATGCCGACGTCGCGGATCAGGGTGCCGTCGACGGTCGCGTCGACGCGCACGTACTCCTTCTCCCCCGTCTGCATGTACTCGTCGAACATGCGCTGGTAGTCGGCTTCGGTGTAGGTGATGGTGACGGTGTGCGCGACGGTGGCGTCGAACAGGTCGACGGTGCCGTCGATGTTCTCCACGACCTCGTCGTGCTTGCCCGCCGCCTGGCTGGTCACGATCGGCGCGATCCGCACGTTGCCGGCGACCACGACCAGCGCCGCGACCACTGCCACGCAGGTGGCCAGCAGCTTCCAGTAGTGCCGGACGCGCACCGGGATGCGGTGCTTGAGCCGGGCCCGCGGCGGCGCCGCGGGCCCGGGCGCAGGACTCGTGGTCATCACAGATCCGTCTGGTCGTATCCGGTGAGCACGGTGACCCGCTGGCCCGAGGTCAACTGGCTCAGCGCGCTGATCAGGTCGCCGGGCTCGCTGCCCTTCTTCAGCCGCACCGTGTACATCAGCTCGGTCAGCGCGCCGCCGCGGATCGACTCCATGCTGACCAGCTCGAACTCGGTGGTGTGCGCGATCAGCGCGTCGTTGATCGTGGCGGTGTAGTTGCCCTCCGGCGGGACCTGCACCTTGACGACCTGCCGCTGCACCGACAGCTGGAACCAGCTGAACCGGAACATCACGAAGATGACCAGGCAGATCGCCACCGTCGCGATCACCGCGAGGCTGTAGAACCGCGTGCCGACCGCCATGCCGACGCCCATGACCAGGAAGATGAACCCGACGTCGCGGGTCTCCTTGATCGCGTTGCGGAAGCGGACCACCGACAGCGCACCGACCAGGGCGAACGCCCGCGCGATGTTCGACCCGACGACCAGCATGATCAGTGACACCAGCATGCCGAGGATGACCAGGGTCTGCACATAGGACTGGCTGTAGGACACGTTGCGATGCGTAGCCCGGTACACCCAGCCGATGATCGCGCTGAGCAGGAACGCCAGGGCCATGGCCATGACGATGTCGGTGACACTGAACGTGCCGGTGAGGTCCTGGAGTTCGAAGTTCATCGGGTTGCCTTCATGATCAGCGCCGGTGCTGCTGCCGCGGCGACGTCGAGGTGGGTGGGGTCGTCGGTGTCCTCGGCGGCCGGGGCGGGCGCCTCGGCGTCGTGGTCGGGGATGTGGAACAGCGAGCGCGGGGCGCGACCGAAGGCCTCGACGCTCTGGCAGTACTTCGACACGCGCACGACGGACAGTTCGGCGCGGGCGGCCAGGTCGGTCAGCCAGTACGGCACGCGGTCGTTGGCCTTGACCTCCAGCACCGACAGCGACGCCGGGATGATCAGCCGGTTCTCGGCGGCGGAGCCGAGGTCGAACTCGCGGTCGCGGCCGCGGACCCGGTGGTCCAGGGTCACCCGCAGACCGAGGTCGGCGTCGCGGCCGACGTAGGCCTCCCGCTGGTAGCCGGTCATCGCGACCGGGCGCAGGTCCAGGCCCTGGACCAGGCCGAGGACCTCCTGGATGAAGCCGGTCTGGCCCGGCTTGTGGCGGACCATCTGCCGGCCGTCGCACAGCAGCCGCGCGTCGCCGTACGGCATCGCGACGCGGCGCTTCTGGGTGACCCGGTTGACCCGCTGCTTGATCTCGACGTACACCGTGGTGTCGTCGTCGATGTCGAAGCGGTCGCCGTAGTGGCGCACCCGGATCTTGCGGCGGAACCGCAGACCCTCGATCTTCTCCCAGTAGAAGCGCAGCAGCCGGGTGTCGTAGTAGACGCTCCACACGCCGTAGCCGCCCTCGGTGGCGTGACTGTCCAGGTCGAGCCGGGCACGCAGCTCGGCACGGATCGCCGCCAGTCGCTCGGTCGGCACCAGGTACTTGATCTCGTACCGGTTGAACGCGTGCAGAGCGCTGGGGGCCCGTAGCGCGTGGCCGCCGTGGTCGTCGGACGTTCTGCCGGATGCCTGCTGGGCCGGGCCGCCGCCGCTGTCGGGTCCCGTCGGCGCTGAGCGCGGGAGCAGTCGCATTCGCGTACCATTTCTCTCGCCCCGGGAGGCGTGCGGGCATCGATGGTGAACGGTGCCTGAACCCCGGGTTGACTGTGGGTGAACACGGATCAGCCTGGCGAGCCAATCTAAGAAACCCCGGTGGAAAGGCTAAGAATTCTTTAAGAAAAGGTCGGAGCCCTCGAAACGGCACAAAGACCCGGACAGCATGTGACCGCCCCCGCCTAAGAATTGGCTAAGAAAACTGCAGGCCAGCACTGGTCGGTCCCTATGGTGGTGCCATGACACCGGGCAACCGGCTACTGGTGGCCGACGACGACGCGTCCGTGCGCCAAGCCCTCGACCGTGCTCTGCGCCTGGAGGGCTACACCGTCCACCTCGCCGCCGACGGAGCCGAAGCGCTGGCCAAGACCCTCGAACTCCAACCCGACCTGCTGCTGCTCGACGTCATGATGCCCGTCCTGGACGGCCTGAACGTCTGCCGCCGGCTGCGGGCCGCCGCCGACCGCACCCCGGTGCTGATGCTCACCGCCCGCGACGCCGTCGCCGACCGGGTCGCCGGCCTGGACGCCGGGGCCGACGACTACCTCGTCAAACCCTTCGCGCTGCAGGAACTGCTCGCCCGCGTACGAGCCCTGCTGCGCCGCACCGCGCCGCCGGCCGACGCCGACGACGTGCTGCGCCTGGGCGACCTCACCGTCAACCGCACCACCCGCGAGGTACGCCGCGGCAGCACCCCGATCGAGCTGACCCGCACCGAGTTCAGCCTGCTGCAGACCCTGCTCGAACACCAGGGCCGGGTGCTCAGCCGCGCCCAGCTGTTCGAACACGTCTGGGGCTTCGACCTCAACCAGTCGTCCAACAGCCTCGACGTCTACATCGGCTACCTGCGCCGCAAACTCGAAGCCGACGACCGGCCCCGCCTGCTGCACACCGTCCGCGGCGTCGGCTTCGTGCTCCGCGCGGGCGAGCAGCGCCCGTGACCGGCAGGCCCTCGCTCACCAACCGGCTGACCGTCATCGCCGCCGCCGCCGTCACCGTCGTGGCCGTCGCCGTCGGCATCCTCGCGCTGCTCGCGCTGCATGAGACCCTCATCTCCCAGGCCGACCGCGAGCTGCGGGGCATCGCGAGCGGCCCGCTCAGCGACCTGACCCCGGCCACCGCCGCGAACATCCCCCCGAACCCGCTGGACGCCCAGCAGGACCTGCGGCTGCAGATCCGCTTCCCCACCGGCACCATCACCGTGCCCCGGGACAGCACACCGCTGCCCTGGACCGCCGACGACGAAGCCGTCGCGACCGGTGCCCGCCCGCGCAGCACCTACACCGCCGACACCGATCAGGGCCGCTTCCGGGTGCTCACCTTCGTCGGCCCGCACGGGCAGACCATCCAGGTGGCACGCTCCCTGGCCGGTGCCGACGCGACCGTCCAGCGGTTCGGCACCCTCATCGCCGTACTGATCATCGCCGCGGCCGCGACGGCGGCCCTCGCCGGCCGTTTCGTCGCCCGCGCCGGCCTGCGGCCCGTCGGGCAGCTCACCGCCGCCGCGACCCGCGTCGCCGAGACCCGCGACCTGAGCAGCCCGATCCCCGCCTCAGGCCACGACGAGATCGCCCAGCTCGGTCAGGCCTTCAACCACATGCTCGCCCGGCTGGGCGACGCCCAGCAGCAGCAACGCGACCTCATCGAGGACGCCGCCCACGAACTGCGCACCCCGATGGCCAGCATGCGCACCAATGTGGAAGTCCTCATCCGTGCCGGGGACCGCCTCGACGACACCGACCGCGCCGCCCTGCTCACCGACCTCGACCTGCAGAGCGTCGAGCTGGCCGACCTCGTCGCGAACCTCGTCGACCTGGCCCGTTCGCGCACCGCCGACGAGCCCATGACCCAGGTCGACCTCACCGAACTGGCCGGTTCGGCGATCAGCCTCGCCGAGGCGCACTTCCCGCAGACCCACTTCCGGCTGCATGCTCCGGCGACGGTGGTCGCCCGCGCCCGGCCCGCGACCCTGCAGCGCGCCCTGGTCAACCTGCTGGACAACGCCGCCAAGTTCGGCCCCGTCGACCAGACCGTGGAACTGCGTCTCAGTGCCGGACCGGCGCGCACGGCACAGCTCAGCGTCCTGGACCGCAACCCTGTCGTGCCCGCCGACCAGCGGGAGCGGATCTTCCAGCGCTTCCACCGCCTGGACACCTCTCGCGCCGTACCGGGCTCCGGCCTCGGCCTGGCCATCGTGCAGCAGGCGGTGACCGCCCACGACGGCACCGTCACCGTCAGCCCGAGGCCCGGCGGCGGCAACAGGTTCCAGATCTCGATCCCCGCCGAGTGAGACGGCCGGCCTCGTCCGGCTCGGCTCAGAGAGCATGAAAGAAGGGCACACCCCGCGACGGGATGTGCCCTTCCTTCATAGCGCTGCTCAGTGAGCGTGTACCACGCCTTCGGCGTTGCTGTCCGCCCTGGCGGGCAGCAGCAGAGCGGTGATGACCACGCCGATGGACAGGACCACGCCGATGATGAACGCGAGCCGCATGCCGTCGAGGCTGGCGGCCGTGGCGGCGACGCCGTCGGCCTTGAGCGAGTCGGCCCGCGCGCTCATCACCGTGACCACGAGCGCGGTGCCGAAGGCCGCCGCAACCTGCTGCAGCGTGCCCAGGATCGAGCTGCCGTGGGCGTAGAGGGGCGGCGGAACCGCGCCGAGACCCAGGGTGAAGACCGGGGTGAAGGTCGCCGCCAGGCCCACCATGAGCAGCGCGTGCATGGCGAGCAGCTGCCAGTAAGGCATGGTCATCGAGACCTGGGTGAAGCCGGCGAGCGCGAGCGAGATGGCGATCGCACCGGGGATGACAAGGACCCGGCCGCCGAACCGGTCGAACAGGCGGCCCACGGTCGGTCCGAGCAGGCCCATGGCCAGGCTGCCGGGCATGACGAGCAGCCCGGCCTGCAGCGCGCTGAGCCCGCGGATGTTCTGCAGGTACAGCGGCAGCAGGATCATCGAGCCGAGCATCGCCATGAACGCGACCGACATCAGGATGAGCGCGATCGTGTACGTGCGGTGCTTGAGCGTGCGCAGGTCCATCAGCGGTGAGCCGGACTTCTGCAGCGACAGCTGACGGAAGACGAACACGGCGATGGCGACCAGCCCGGCCGCGACGATTCCGGCGGCCATCCCGAGGTCGTCGCCCTGGAACTGGCTGAGCCCGTAGACCAGGCCGCCGAAGCCGAGTGCGGCCAGCGTCACGCTGAACCAGTCGATGGTGCTGACCTCGGGCTCGCCGACGTTCTCAAGCTGCTTCAGGCCACCCCAGGCGATCACGGCGGCGATGGGGAACACCACGGCGAACAGCAGCCGCCAGGAGCCGAAGTTGAGGATCACGCCCGACAGCGCCGGGCCCATCGCGGGCGCGACCGAGATGGCCAGGGTGACGTTGCCCATGACCTTGCCCCGGTCGTGCTCGGGCACCACGTGCATCAGCGTGGTCATCAGCAGCGGCATCATCACCGCCGTGCCGGACGCCTGGATGATGCGCGCGCCGAGCAGCATCTCGAAGCTCGGCGCGACGGCGGCCGCCGCGGTGCCGAGCAGGAACAGGCCCATCGCCGTGGCGTACGCGCCACGCGTGGACACGCGCTGCAGGAACCAGCCGGTGATCGGGATGACCGCGGCCATGGTCAGCATGAAGGCGGTCGAGAGCCACTGCGCGGTCTGCTCGGTGATCTTCAACGCGTCCATCAGGTTCGGGATAGCGTTGATCATGATCGTCTCGTTGAGGATCACGATGAACGTGGCCAGCACGAGAAGCCGGATCACGGGCGGGGTGCGACCCGACGGCGGTGTCGCGGATTTGGCGGGTGAATCGAGCAGCTGGCTGGACACGGTACCTCTATCGGGGGTCTCGGGGATTCAGGCGGTGACTGCCGGTGGACTCACCGCCAGTCGCTGTCTTGCCCAGACTGACCGATGCCACCGACAAAACGCATCGCAGCTACTCACACTGCTACAAGTTCTGGCAAAGGTCACCCGGTTTTCACCAGCGGACGACTCCTACCGGGTGACGACACCTACAACACATCGCCGGCCGAAACGGTGTCGCCGAAGAGAGCCTCGTTCACCGGAACGACAGTGGTGTTCGTCACGCTCGCGGGCAGTCGGGTGCCATGCAGTCGCGACGCCGGCGATGAATGCGCAGGTCGTTTGCGCTGATCTGCACCACGCTCAGCCGTGGGCGCACCGGGCCGGGCCGCCAGTAGCGAAAGTCCGCGGCGGCGGTCCGTACCGCCTCGGCTTCGGTCAACCGCGGCAGGACGAACTCGTGGGTCGCGGGGTGGGACCAGTCGCGGCGTACGACGTACAGCACCTGGTTGTCGCGGACGCGGTACGACAGCGTGCCGCGCCGGAAATCGCCTGCCCACAGACGCATCACGCCCGCCCGCCCTTCGACGAGAACAGGACCGCCCCGATACGGGGCAGCCACCTAGTTCGAACATACGTTCGAACATCGAGGATGGCAACGACCGCCCGGAATTCGTGGCCGGCGTTCGTGACGGCCGTCACTACGAGTAGGCATACCTAGAGCGGGCAGGGCGGCCGTCTAAGTAGGTCGCGTGCAGGCAAGATACGCCGTCGGTGCGGATGGGCAGAGCCCGTCGCAGGAGGAGTATTCATCTCGTCAGTAACACAGTGTCAAGGACTGAGGAGTCTGCGATGTTCGGATCGCCCGAGATGGACTTCGCTCTCGCGAAGATGCATCACCGAGAACTCATCGAACAGGCCGCCACGGAGCGGGTGGCCAACCGGCTGCACCGCAGCGGCCGCAAGCGCCGCCAGGCGCGCGACCACACGGCGCGATGAGCATGAACCGACAGGCCCGGGTACCGCAAAGCGGACCCGGGCCTGTTCCTTTCCTGGTCGTCGGCGCAGAGCGGTCACCGGACGGGGTGGGCGGCCTGCCCACTGCCACCTGCGGCCAGGTCGTCAGAGTTGCCGGAACTGGCCGTAGTACGAGCCCAGCGAGTCGAGGTAGGCCCCGTCCTGATGCCGCTCGGCCTCGTACTCCGGCGCGTCCTTGACCTGGTCCTTGGTGCAGTCGATGTAGACGCGCTCGTCGTCGAGGTCGATGCTCTTGATCACGCCTGCGGGCAGCACCACCTTGCTGCCGAAGATCCACGGGCCGGTGTCGACCACGAGGATCCGCGAGCCGGCCTCCCCGGCCTGCTCGTCGATCTTGCCGATCGAGCCGTCCGTGGCCTCCACCCGGAAGCCGGTCAAGTCCCTCTCCCCGCCCTCGATGACGGGCTTGTAGTCCAGGGTCTCGTGGTAGTTCCACGGATCCCAGGGCGTGGGGTTCATCAGCGTCACGACAGCCTCCTTGCTCACAGCCAAGTACGCTGCCCATCTACCCGCCGGCGGCCCCGCCAACCATCGCGAGATCCTCGAGCCGATCCGTCCGGCGAACACCTCGGACGCGGATTCGGCTCCCGCAGGCAAGGCTCGCCCGCAAGACGACCGGCAGGGTCAGCCGCGAAGCAGCCGGTCGATCGCCTGGCGCAGGCGCGGCCATTCGTCGGCAATCGCATACGTGGCCACGTTGAGCAGGTCGAGCGGCTCATCCCCGGGCCGGCACGGCGGGGAGGGCGCAGCGTTCCCGGGCGAAGACCGAGTCGGTACCTGATTTCATGATCCGGTCGGGGCCGGGTCACACATCGACAGCCCGGAGATCACAACCAAGCGCCGTGTCGTCGACGTCTATCCACAGTGGAAGGGAAGTTTGTCGTCGCCGCCGTCGAGGCAGTCGATGACAGACAGACGCGGGCCCTCCCGCGCAGAGCGAAGGATGAGTTCTTGGACGTCACACACAAGCACCGCATTCGACGGGCCGGGCTGCTGCTCTCGTCGACGATCATCGCGGCCGGCCTCGGAATCTTCTCAGCAGGCCCCGCGAACGCCGTGGCGAACAGCGAGATCGTGCCCAACGGCCAGTACGAGTTCGCGGTCAAGCTGACCATGACCGGGATCCCGACGGCCGACGGCGGTCGCCGCAACAGCGCCTGCTCCGGTGCGCTCATCGCACCACAGTGGATTGTCACTGCGGGACACTGCTTCCGGGACTTCAACGGCGTCCGGGTCGAGCGACCGGTCGCCGACCTGACCACCGCCACCGTCGGTAGGGCAGACCTGACCACCGACATCGGTCACGTCGCCACCGTCATCGCCGTGCGCCAGTCTCCCACCACCGATCTGGCGCTGGCGAAGCTCAGCTTCCCGATCAAAGGCATCAAGCCGCTGGCCCTGAGCCGTAAGGCGCCGAAGATCGGCGACGTCCTGCGGATCACCGGTTTCGGCTCGGTCACCAGCTCCAACCCCGTGCCGTCGCAGCAGCTGCGGACCGGCCAGGTCACCGTCGTCACGGTGACGGAAGCCAGCGTCGGCGTGACCGGCCTGGCACCATCGCCCGACACCAGCGCCTGCCCGTACGACTCCGGTGCGCCGTACTTCACGGAGCACAGCAAGGGGCATCCCACCCTGGTGTCGGTGGAGAGCGGCGGACCGTCCTGCCCGCACTCGCTGGAGGAGCGGACCTCCCGGGTGGACAACATCGCCGGCTGGATCAAGCAGATCATCCGCGGCTGACGCGGAGGCGACCGGGCCGGCTTGCCTGCCCGGTCGCCCACTCACGGGTGGAACAAGTGGCCCTGACGCAGCCGCTCGAGGAGCCTGGCCCTGGTCTCGGGCCGCTTGGCCTGATGGAAGCGACCCATGTGGGCGTGCAGCGGGGGCGGCCCGTGTCGGACCGCCCCCGCTCCGGGTCATCTCAGAGTTCGGACTGAGGCGTCAGGTCCGCCAGCCGCGAGATGGTCACCGGTTCGAGCACGCCGGTGTAGACGCGCACGTCGTCGATGACACCGGAGAAGTACGACCCGTACGTCGGCGTGGTCGTGGTGCCGTCCAGCAGCGCCCGGCCGACCTGGATGCCGCGGTCGGTGCCGTTCCAGACCGCGGTGTGATCCACGGTGCCGGACAGCTGGCCGTTGACGAACAGCTGCACCTGCTTGGTGTAGTCGTTGTACGTCACCGCGAGGTGCGAGCCGGCCGCGTCGTTCGGGTTCGGCAGGCGAACCGTGTCGACCACGGTCGTCCAGCCGGTGGTGGTGCTGTCGCTGTTGGCGACGGCGAGCTGCCAGCGCTGCTGGCCGCCCACCGTGGCGCAGCGCACCTGGAACCGGCTGACGCTGGTCCCCGGCTGTGACAGCACCACCTGGTCGGCCGAGCACGCCGCGGCGAGCTTGGCCCGCGCGGTCACCGAGAAGCTGCCGGTGGTGCCCGCGAGCGGCAGGCTGTTGGCCGCGTACTGGCCGGTGCCGTAGAGCTCCAGGTGCCCCGCGCCCATGAGCGGCGACTCCGCCACCGGATCGATGTCGTAGTCCGGGACGTACAGGTGCGCCCCGCCGGAGAGGGTCAGCTCCTTGGCCGGGTCGGCCTCCAGTCCGTCACCGACGACCTCGGGGCTGACGTACGTGCCCGGAGCGGTGTCGACCTCGTCGGCGCTGTCCAGCGACCAGTACACCTGCCGCTGCAGGCGCGGCTCGGCGATATCGCCGATCTCCGCACCCATCAGCAGCCGGTCGTACACGATCACGTCGGCGAGCCCGCCGGACCAGGCGTCGGTGTAGCCGGTCTTGGCGGTTCGCCGTCCCAACTGCAGCGGCCCGTGGGAGGCCCACTCCGACGATATGACCGAGTTCGCCACGAACGTGCCGTTGACGTACAGCGACAGCTTGTTGAGCACCGGGTCGAACATGCCGGTCAGGTGGGTCCAGCCGGTGGACGCGGTGACCGTCTGCCCGGTGCTGACGCTCCAGGTGCCCAGCGTGTCGAGGTCCGACACCGGCACGCGGAAGGTCCACCGGCCGGAGCCGTCGTAACCCAGCACGAAGCCGGGCTCACCCGTGCCGTCCTGCGACACCGCGGCCTGGGGCCGCGACAGGTCGTTGACCTTGACGAAGGCCGACACCGTGAAGCCCTTGCTGGTGTCGAGCAGGCCGGCCGTCGTGGTGCTCAGGTGGCTGTCGGCGCTGCCGTCCAGCAGCACCGAGCGGTGCAGGACGCCACCGGGTCCGGGCTGGCCGAACGACACGGCCGCGCCCGCGGTCGCGTGGTTGACGCCGGCCGTGTCCGAGGCGGACGGACCCGCCTGCTCGTCGAGCTTCCACTGCCCGATCGGCGCGTTGCCCGCTCCGATCCGGAAGGTGCAGCTGCTGGTGTCGCTCTCCTTGCCCGCCGCGTCGACCGCGATGACCGACACGGTGTGCGGCGCCTCGGTCAGCGGCAGCCAGGAGACGGACACCGGGCCGCCGGCCGTCGTGGCGATCGAGGTGCTCGGAGCACCGTCGAACGAGTACTTGTACGAGACCACGTCGGTCGCGCTCGTGTCGAACGTGAAGCTGCCGTAGCGGCCGACGCCGTCGTGCCAGACGTCGCCCTCGATGCAGCCGGCCGGGTTCGTCCCGGCGTTGTCGGTGGCGTCGTCCGGCAGGTAGTTCGCGGAGTCGATGTCCGGACCGGCGGGCTTCGTCGTGTCCAGGATGAAGCCGCAGGTGGTCGACTTCGTGCTCCACGCGGTGCCGTCGGACGACTCCACGTACCAGGAGACGACCGTGTTCTGCGGCAGGAGGGGCACTCCCGTGACGGGCAAGCTCAGGTCGTAGTCGAACGTCGACTTGTTGGCCTTCTCCCCGCTGGTCCAGACCTTGGTCTGCTGGGTGCCGTTCTCCATCCACTGCACGGTGAACCGCGCGGTCAGGGGCTCGGCGTCCTTGTCGTCCGAGTCGGCCAGGTACGCGGACAGCTTCGGCACGCTGGAGACGTACCAGGAGTTGTCCACCGTGCCGGTGCGGCAGGGGCCGCCCGGGTTCGAGGTCAGCGTCGTCGGCACCGCCGGTACGCGGTTGTAGGTGACCGACAGCACCGCGTTGTCGCAGAACCGCTTGATGTAGTACTTGCTGTCCTCGTCGTTGGCCCGCAGACCGAACGTGGTCGTCGCCCAGTCGTTGGACTGCGCCTCGAGGACCGCGGCCTTGGCGTTGAAGGTCACGTTGTGGTTCGTCGTGGTGCACGAGCCCTGCGAGACCGTGGGGGCCTTGGTCTCCTGCGCCTTGCTCCACGCCGGCTGGTTGCGCCAGTTCGTCGCGGACGAGATGCCCGCGCCCATGCGGTACAGCGTGACGTTGCGGGCCGAACCGTCGTACGTGTGCACCATCGTGATCTTGAAGGTGGCGGCCGAGATCACGAGCGTGTCGTCCTGGTAGGGCGTCGGGATCGCGTACAGCAGCCGCTTGATGTACGAGTTGTTGCAGTAGTTCGGCGAGTCGCTCCGGTTGCACAGGCCGATCCGCTCGTCGCGGTCGCCGTCGAACTTCCAGTTCTCCTCGTCCGGGTAACCCGAGTCGACCATCGCCCACGAGGTGTTCGTGTGCGGGGCGGTGTACGGGTCGAGGTACAGCGGGTAGCGCAGGTCCGTCCGGGCGAGCATCGCCGCGTCGGGCGTGAGCACCAGCATGCCGTCCTTGACAGCGGCCTTCATCTCGGCGCGGATCGACGACTGCGGCGCGGACACCGCCGACAGCGAGCCGTCGGCCCGCTCCTCGGGGGCGCCGTGGTCCCACATCTTCGGGACCGGCGCCTCGAACACCAGGCCACCGGAGCCCTTGTCGTGTGCGACCAGGCGGCCACCGTCGACCGAGTAAGTGAGATGGTCGCCGCTCAGGCCGTACTTGACCTGGGCGAAGCGCGGGTCGCGCATCGCCTCGGGGGTCTTGACCACCAGCACGTGGCTGTAACCGGTGGAACTGACCCGGAGAACCAGGTCGACGTCCTTGTCGAGCGCGTAGGTCGCGGTGTCACCGGCCAGCGTCGGCGTCGGCAGGCCACCGGGCCAGGTCAGCCGCATGGTGCGGCCGGTCCGGGTGATGGTGGCCAGCGGCATGTCACCGCCGCCGGAGAACCGCATCGACGTGACGGCCGCCTTCGGCCCGACGCTGCCGTCCGGGTAGCGGATCATGGTCGTGTCGATCGGGACCCACTTCCCCTTCTGCAGCGTGCGGTACGGCTGCACGTGCGTCTCCTGGGTGAAGGAGCCGTCCGGGTTGGCGTACGTGACCTGCCGGGTGTTCGCCCGGCCGGCCACCTCGACCTGCTTGCCCGACTTCACCGCGGCGACCTGCGCCTGCTGATCCGTCCACGGCGTGCTCGGCGCCGCAGCGCCCGCCGCCCCCATCGCGACCACATCGCCGGAGCCGCTGTCCGGCACCGCCACCCACCATCCGGCGGCGACCAGGCCCAAGGCCGCCGTCGTCGCCAGCGCGCGGACGCGCCACCCCCGTACCATGCCGTCCTGCTCCTTCATCGAATTGCCGAACACCTTCTGCAGACTTCTTCGCATCGCCGTCACCCGACCTGCGTGCCGAGAGCGACCGAACCGGTGGCGGGCAGGCCGGTGCCGGGAGCCAGGGTCTTGGTGACCGTGACCGTGTCGGCGCCGAGCGATGCCCAGGACAGGCCCCACACCGCCTGGTTCTGGTACGGCGAGGAGACGAACAGGTCCGTCGGCGACGCGCCCATGCTGATGCCGATCAGCTCCCGCTCACCCGCGGTGCCGGGCAGGGACCCCGCCACGCGCTCGACGACGACGTCGTAGGTGATCGTGCCCGCCCCGCCGGCGTACACCCGGATCGTGCCCGCGTCGCGGGTCGAGCCGAGGTCCTCACCCGGCGCGCCGACCGCGACCAGCACGGTGGAAGCGGTGGGTGCGGTGCCGGGGCTGGTGTTGACCACGATCACCTTCGCGCCGAACTGGTCGCCCGCCTCGTTGTCTCCCGAGACACCCGCCGTGTTCTGGCTGGTCGCCTTGAGCTGGGTGAGGGATGTGCCGGACACCCGGAACTCGTGCACCATGCCCGCGTCGGCGCCGTCCACGGCGTCCTCGCCCGGCACGCCGACGACCATGATCGAGTCTCCGACGGGCCAGTACGGCGCCATCGCGATCGACTGGCCGAACAGGTCGCCCGCCTCCGAATCCCCGTCGACGTTGGGGGTGTTCTGCGTGGCACAACCGCCCCGGGTGGGGAGGTTGCTGGTCAGCGTGTGGCTGTAGGCGCACACGAAGCCGGAGAACTCCGTCCCGGTCGCCTGCGCCTCACCCGGCGTGGACACGCCGATGTGGTACGGCGTGGCGGCCACCGCGTAGCCGAACCGGTCGTCCGTCTCAGGCGTGCCGGCGGCACCGTTGAACTGGTCGAACGCGACCTTCACCGAACCCCGGTAGTAGTACACCGAGCCGCTGTTGTCCTTGGCGTTGGCGTCGTCGCCGGGCACGCCCACGACCAGGAACGGCTGGCCCGCCGACGTCTTGCCGCCGGCCAGGGAGTAGCCGAACCAGTCGCCGCCCGCCTGGGTGCCCGGGGCGCCGCCGGTGCCCTGCGCGTACCGGATCGCCGGGGTGTTCGGGCCACGGCCCAGGCCCTCCGGAGCGCCGAACACGAGCTGGACCTCACCGGCGTCGACGAGCGAGCCGTCGTCCTCGAACGGGGCGCCGATCGCCACGTCCGCGCAGCCGTCGAGGTTCGCGTCGTAGATGGCCAGCGAGTGGCCGAACCGGTCGTCCGGCTCGGAGTCGCCGATGATCTCCGTGTCGTCCTGGGTGATGGCCCGGGTGGCGCCGTCGGCGCCGTTGACGATCCGGACCAGGCCGGCCTTGGCGTCGCCGTTCACCGTGGCCAGCGGGTCCGCGACGAGCATGTCACGCGTGCCGTCGCCGTTGAAGTCACCGTCGACGCCGAACTGGCAGCCGGGTGCGGGCGGCGGCAGGACCATCACGGTGAACTCGCAGAACGACGACCAGGGGCTCGTGAGCGAGCCGTCGCTGCCGCGCACCCGCCACTGGTAGCTGCCGCCCTCGGCGAACGCGCCCGCCGGGACCGTGACGGTGCGTGCCGTTCCGGAGGCGCCCGCGGCGGTCACCGTCGAGCCGATCTTCGCCGAGCCGCCGACGGCCCACCACTCGAACTCCGCCGTCACCGAGGCACCGGTGTCGACGTCGGTGACGGTCGCGGACAGCTGCGGGGTGACGGTGTCGATCGTGGGCCGGCCGGCGCCGGTGGTGCAGCTCGTCGCCGGGGTCGTGGACCGGGCGGTCACGCTCGGGTACGAGTTGTAGTCCACCACCGCGTACGGGATCTGGCTCACGTCCGAGTAGTTCGAGGAACGCAGCTGCTTGAAGTAGGTCCCGTCGCTCTCGTTGGTCCTCAGGCCCATGTCGGCGGCGGTGTCGCCCGCGTTGGCGGCGGCCTGCAAGAAGGCCTTGCCGTCGATGCTCACCCAGCCGTCGCTGCAGGCGTCGCCGCCCATGGTCTGGCTCGACGTGGCGTGGAGGGTGTTCCAGGTGGGCTGGTTGTCCCACAGCACGCCGTTCGGGATCGTGCCGGTGGTCCACAGCTCCCAGTTCCGCGACCCGCAGATGCCGGACCAGAAGTTCCAGAAGTAGAACGTGGCCGAGGTGATCGAGGTGCCGACCAGGGCGGTCGTGTTCAGCCGGGCGAGGCCGCGGTGCTTGAGGCCGGACCCGATACCGATCTGGATGTCGCCGTTGCCACCGTTGTGGGTGGTGTCGGTCTCCTTGACGTAGATGTCGTAGGGGGCCGACAGCGGGTTGATCTGCGGGTCGATGGTCAGCGGGAACTGGCGCGACTTGTCCTTCAGCCACGCCTCGTCCGGACGCAGCCGGAAGTTCACGCCCGTGCGGGCGGTACGGCCGGAGACACCGGCTTCGGCCGCCTGCGCCGTGGCGCTGACCTCGGTGTCGACCTTCTTCAGGTGCGCCGGGTCGCCGGTGGCCGTCTTGGCCGCGTCCCACATCTCCGGCGCGGGAGCGATCGCGACGTCACGCCCCCCGGCATCCTTGAGGGTCACGTTGCCGTGCTTGTCGCTCACCGAGGCGGCGGCGCCGGGCCCGGTCACCGGGAACGACACGTCGCGCACCTGGGCGATGGCGGCGGCGGTCTTCACGACCAGGAAGGTCTCGACCCCGCCGCGGGTCACCTCGACGACGAGGTCCACGCCGGGCTTGGCGTCGACGTAGGTCGCCTTGCTGCCGGACAGCACCGGCTCGGGCAGCGCGCCGTCCCAGGCCATCGACAGCCGGTCGGCGGCCTTGCCGATGCCCAGCAGTTCGCCTGAGCCGGCCGGGCGGGCGCCGGACACCGTGATGTCGTACGGGTCGGCGACGGTGCGGATCGCACCGGTGGCCGGGTCCTTGACCAGCGTCAGGTCGACCGGCACCCAGTCCTCGCCGCGCTTGGTCCGCACCGGGCCGAGGCTCAGCGTCGCCTGGAAACCACCCTCGGGCATCGCCCAGACCTCGGTGGTCTCGTCCGTGAGCTCGTCGACCCGGACGCGCCGGCCGGACGCGCGCGCCTCGGCGGCCGCCTCCGTCTGCGCCTGAGCCACTGACTTCTCGGCCGATGCTCCACCGGCCTCCGCATTCTCCTTAATCGCACCGGCGGTGACCGCCGGTGCCTCCTCGGCCGAAGCCGGAACTACCAACAGGCTGACGGTCGTCACGGTTGCCGCAAGAGCGGCACCGAACGACCTACCTACACTCCGTCGACTGACGGCGAGCAGACCCCGCATGACTCAACCTCCAAGGACACTTGGAGTGGCACGCTAGGCCAATGTCTGCGATCGCGTTGTCCCGCGGCGCTGTAGAGCGGCCGTCCGACGCGCTCGCCAGGGAGTCAATGCAGTCGATTTCTGCAACCGTCTGACGAAGCGCGATCACGGAGAGTGATTCATTCCCGAGGCGCTCCCGGTCATTGCCCTCGCCGGCTATGAGCTATCTCACACGACTGTTGAGACATGACGAAACCCGGCTCATTGAGTCCATTTTCGGCACCCTGCGACCGGATCAGCCCGACGCGCTGGCACGAACCTACGGATCCGGCAGGGCCGTGAGCCCTGCCGGATCCGTAGGCGGCACCTCGCCGCCGTCAGTCGAGCGTCGCCGCCCGGGGCTCGGCTGACAGGAACCCGTCGAGCATGTCCAGCAGCACGTCCTTCGCCTGCTCCTCCAGCTCTTCGGGCATGCTCAGCCCCTTCCTGGCACGGCCGGCGACCGACTCGGCTATCTCGGCCGACCAATGCAGGGAGCTCAGGTAACCAGGGCCGTGGAGCCGCTCCTGCACCCACTCATTGAAACCCCGCAGAAGGTCCCCGTTCGTCAGCTGGTTACCACCTTCCAGGAAGGCGACGAGCGTGGCGAACCGGTCGTCGGGCAGGAACATGCGCGGGGTGACCCGGAGTCGCCGCGCGAGCTCTAGATGATCCATCAGAATCCAAAATCGATATTGTCGCGGTAGTCGAACTTGCCATTCCATTGTGCCTTGAATTGATCGGGCGTCAGGCCGTTCTTCCCGGTCGTGCCGTCGTAGACCCGACCGTCCTTGACCACGACATAGTGATGTGTCCAGTCACCGTCCGGATTATGGGTGGAAGTACCGAGGAATGAGCCCTGCTTCGGTTTGATGTACACGATCTCCCCACCACCGAGCTTCTTCTGGATCTTGAGAGCGCACTTGTAGCAGTTCCCACCCTCCTGCTTCGGCCAACCGTTCATCGTCTTGTTGCACGTCGGGCCGCCCTTGGGCCCACCGGTGTTGTGCACCAGGACCGGGGTCTCGCCGGCGAGCACATAGTAGGTGTGGATGTCGGCGACGGTCAGGTTGTACATCAGCTCCTGCCCGACCCGGTTCCGCACATCGAGGACGGTGGCCGTCACGCCGTCCGCCGTGCGCAGGTCGTCACCGAAGCGGAGATCCGCGGCCTCGGCCCAGTAACGGGCAGACGCGACCCAGAACGGGTGTTCCCAGGTGGTGTGGACCGTGCTGACGCCGTCCACACCGTCAACCCGGATCGAGACGTCGGTCAGCAGCTCATCCGCATTCTCGTGAAGCGCCGTCACCTCCCTCACCGCGGTGACGCCCGTCTCGGGGTCGGTGGCCACGACCTGGTCACCGACGCGTACGTCCTCGATGGGCTTCGTCGTCCCGTCGGCCATCAGCACCAGCGTTCCGGGAGCGAAGCTGTTGCGGCCGGTGACGGTGCGTGGTGCGGTGCGCGGAGATCGCCAACCCCCGCAGCCGGCGCCGGTGAAGCCCGAGAAGACCTCTGCCAGCAAGGCGGTGAACATCATCTGCCCGAGCGAGGGGTTGCTCTCCGCCGCGACCAGAGCGGCGTGGTAACTGTGCAGGTCGTTCTCCAGGAACGAGCTGCATACCCACGTTGCGGCGTTGAGACAGCCGTTGGAGAGCAGGACGATCACGTCGAGCTCGGTCAGCTCCTCGGCGTTACGGCTCTTGCGCCACTTCACGACCTGCTTGTCGACACTCTCCGCCAGAACGTACGGGTCCGGCACGTCCTTCTCGTTGAAGCAGAAGCCGTCGATGCAGTAGAAGGGGTCGCCGTCCTCGATGACGAGGGTCAGCTCGGTGCCGTTCGGATAGGTGGTGGTCCACTGCGGGCCGTCGATGACAGGGTCCGCTCCGCAGTCCCCCTCCTCCGGGTGGCACTCCACCATTCCGCTCGGATCGCTCTTGGTGACGGGACTGCTGCTCGAGTACGTGTATGCGTTCCACTGCTGCGGATTGCCCAGGTCCTGGAGCGGATCGGGGTTGACGAACCGGCCGATCCCCGGATCGTATTCGCGAGCCCCGATGTGGGTGAGGCCGCTGGTCGGATCCTGTGTTCCGCCGATGAAGCCCTTCTGGTCCGGCCAGAACGTGGGCGCGGTGCCCCGAGCGGTGCCGAAGGGTGTCGTCCGGCGCAAGGTGATGTCGCCGGTGGCCGCGTTGATGGTGCTGCCGGCGGTGCCGTGGTGGTCCGCGGCCTGGAAGAACACGCCGCCGGAGGTCCGCACGGCCACGATCTGGCCCTCGAAGGAGTAGTAGCGGGTGCCCGCCACCACGGTGCCGGTGCGGGTGAGCTCCATGCCCGGCAGGTAGAGCGTGGTGCTGCCGTTCGGCTCCTTGCGCACGATGCGGTTGCCGTCGGCGTCGTAGATGAAGCTGGTGGGCTGCCCGCCGGCGGGAGTGCTCGTCGCCAGGTGCCCCTCCGCGTCCCAGGTCAGGTCCTGGTGGCCGCTCGGCGTCGTCGTGCAGACGTTGCCGGCCGCGGAGTTGGGCCGGCACGCGGTGTTACCCGCCTGGTCGTAGCCGTAGTTGTACGTCTTGTTGCCGTTCGGGCCGACCTCGTCGATCCTCGTGACGGTGTGCGGCTGGTTCTGGCCCTGGCCCTGTGCCGGGTTGGTGTAGTCGCGGACCGTGTCGGCGACGCCGGGCACGGTGGAGTGAATGGTCTCGACGTCGCGGTTGCCCGCCTTGTCGTACGTCCACGAGTGGTGATACGGCGCGGGGCCGCCCACCCCGGTCTGGGCCACCCCGTCGGCACAGGTCTTGACAGCGCTGGCGTGCGCCCAGGCCTTGGTGAGCCGGCCCAGGTAGTCGTAGTCGAAGCACTGGATGTCGCTGGGCCGGTTGACGGGCGCGTCGGCGATCGACAGGACGTTGCCGGAGTCGTCGTACTGGTAGCGGGCGTCCATGTCGATGAAGGAGATGTCCTGCCGGTCCAGGCGTGCGCGCGTCAGCCGGCCGGTTCCCCGCTCGTACTCGTAGCTCAGCCAGGCCTTCTTGCCGGCGCCGGTGTAGAGCTGGATGCCGAGCAGTTCGTCGAGGTTGCCGTACCGGGTGCCCTCTGCCACCACGTAGCTGCTGCTGCCGGTGAGCGCGGTCGGGCGCAGCAGGCTGTCGTAGGTGGTGGCGACGGCCTCCGCGGCCAGGCCACCCGCGGCGGGCATGCCGAAGGACTGGGCGGTGCCGTCGGTGTTGTACGCCGCCGTGAACTCGTAGGCGGCGCCGAGCTCCGTGCCGACCCCTGCCGAGGGGAACGCGTACCGGACCTTGGTCGGCCGGTACAGCGAGTCGCGGGTCGCGGTCACGATGGAGTAGGTGTGCCCGCCGGCGAACCGCTGGCTGTAGTGCAACTGCCCCTTCGCTCCGGCGAGGGTGTCGTACACCCAGGCCGACAGCTTCGTGCCACTGCCGACGGCGCCCTGCCACGTCTCGATCTTGCGTCCCAGCACGTCGTACTTGTGGGAGAGCGTGAGCTGCCGGGCGTCCTTGGAGGAGGTCACGTCGCCGGAGGTGTTGTAGGTGCGTTCGGTGTTGCCGCTGTCGGGGTCCTTGGTGAGGATCTCCTGGCCGCGCTGGTTGTAGTCGTGGTCCCACACGTTGCCGGCCGCGTCGGTGGACTTGTCGAGCAGACCGGCGGCGGTGTACGTGAAGCGGGTGACGTCGGCCGGTCCGGTGGGGCTCGCGCCGTGGTACTGGTGAAGCTCGGTGGTCTGGCCGCGGGCGTCGGTGACGACCGTGGTCGGCGTGCCTCCGGTGGGCGGGTCGGTGTGCACCCGGTCGCCCTCGTAGGAGGTGGTGGTCGACCATCGCGCGTCACCCGCCACGGAGAACGTCTCCACGATCGGCCGGCCGGCCTGGTCGAACGTGGTGGTGGTCTGCCCGTTGACGGATCCCTCGGGCGTGATGATCGGGATGTCTCCCGCCGTGCCCGTCGCCAGGTAGGCGGCGTTCACCTTGAAGGCGCGGCCGAGCCCGTCGTGGAAGGTGTCGGTCAGCAGCCAGCCGCCCGAGCCGGGCGCCTGGTTCTGCCGGGGGCGCAGCAGCCCGTCGAAGAGCTCGTGACTGATCCGGTATCCGCCGTCGTTGTTGATCATCTCGGTGGAGATCACGGTCGACTTGTCGTTGCGCACCAGGTAGGTGAACTTCGTGTTCGCGCCGGCGCCGTCGGCCTTGCTGCGGTCGGGCAGCCATACCGCCTTGATCCGGCCGAGACCGTCATAGACCAGGTCCGTGCGCTTGCCGTTCAGGTCGACCGACGCGGTCGGCGCACCGTACGCCGGATCCACCGTGTTCGTCGTGGAGTACCCGAGCGCGTTGGTGATCTTGACCTGCGTGGTCAGTCCGAAGGTCTCGATGTACTCGGTCTGAACCGCGTAAGGTCGCGCCTCGGCGATGGCACGCGCGTCCTTGGCCGACAGCGCGCGGCCGTGCGTGTCCAGGCTCGTGATCTCGCTGTCGACGATGTACAGGGTGTTCGTGCCGTCGTACCGGTCGAGCGTCTCGCTGCGGGTGGCGATGCCCTTGGTGGGCGCCGCGCCCCAGGCGCCGAGGTCGTAGCTGGTGCGCGCATCGGCGAGCAGCTGGGTGTTCAGGTTGGGGCTGGTCACGTCGCACTTGGCCGCGACGGTCCGCGTCCGCGAGACGTAGCTGTACATGTACTTGGTCGGGCTGTCGGCGTAGTAGGTGAGCGTGCACCGGTCGTCGCCGTCCTTGCCCGTGCCGACCTCGCCGAGGTCGTCGAGCTTGGTGACCCGCCCCCAGGTCGGGTCGTAGGTGGTGACCTTCTTCGTCTCCCGCCACACCGGGGTGCCCGGCGGGTTGTCGGGCATCGCGGTCAGCTCGCGGACGACGTCGGTGCCGACGTACGCGGCGACGTTCGATCCCCAGGTCTCGGTCTGGGTGCGGGTGATCTGCCGCCACGGCTGCTTGATCGTCTTCGAGACGATCTGGGAGCCGTTGTAGACGATCGTCTCCAGCGCGTGCCCGGACCACTCGTCGTGGTCGGTGTAGCCGGCACCGGTGGAGTCGGTGCGGGTGACGACCGGCTTCGTGCCGTCAGACAGTTCGGCGCCGCTCATGCCGCGCAGGAAGAAGTGGTCGATCCGGCCCGGCATGCTCTGCCCGTTGCCGTTGCGCACGGTCACCTGCTGGTATCCGCGCCACTGGGACCAGGTGAGGTACTCCTCCTTGGTGATCCCGTCCGGGTCGGTCTTGCGCCAGGCGGGCGTGCCGACGTACTCGTACTTGGCGACCATGTCGTCGTTGCCGCCGACCAGGTCGTCCTCGACCACGCTGTCCACGACGTACTTGTGGAACCAGTCGGTGACCCGGTCCTCGTCGTCGCCGCCCAGCGGGTTCCAGACCACCGGGTAGCAGCGCAGAGTGGAGTTGCCGGCCGTGGGCAGGTTGTCCTTGGTGCAGTCGGGCGCCTTGTAGTTGATCGTGATCTGGGCACCGGTGTCGGTCTTGACGGTCGACAGGCGGTAGCGGATCAGCGGGCCGAGGTTGTCGCCGTCCTTGACGATCCGGTTGGGCAGCTGGATGCCGTCCAGCTCGGTCGGGGGCAGGGTGACGTCCGTGCCGCCCCAGTGGCCGGTGTGGGTGATCTTCTTCAGCCACAGGGTCCGGGACGCGTCGTCGTTGGCCTTGAAGTCGTGCTCCAGCGCCCAGGACTCCACGGGCAGCCAGTCGGTGGCGCCGCGTACCTGCGTCTGGATCTTCGTGAGGCGCTTGCGGGTGAAGAAGGTCGGGGCGGCCTGGGTGGCCTCGCAGTGGGTGCCGGCGGCGCAGATCAGGTCCTCCGGCACGTCCGGCCACGAGGCGGCGGTCGTCTCGGTCAGGTCCTGCTCGTCGCAGTCGACGCCGCCACCGGGGATGCACCGCTCGAACGTGCTGAACACGACGCGAGCCGGGGCGTTGGTCGAGTAGACCTCGTTGTCCCGCTGGCCGTAGTCGATCCGGGCCAGGTAGCCGCCGCGGTGGTACGCGGCGCCGTCGACGTCGGTGCGCCCGCCCCGGGCGAAGTGGTTGGTCTCCCGGCCGTAGAAGTAGGAGATCACGCTGCCGCGCGGGTCGATGACGTAGTCGAGGTTCCAGCGCCAGGCCTGGTTGCAGTACGAGTCGGCGAACCCGCTGCTCTGGTGGCAGGGCTCGCCGGAGTCGTCGCCGTACACCGGCGCCGACCACACCGACTTCGTCTCCTCCTTGTTGGCGCTCCAGCCGTTGAGCCGGTTCTTGCCGAAGAAGTACTGCGTGCCGTCGGTGGTGGTGACCTTCCAGTACTCGCCGTTGTCGTCGCCGTTCACGGCGCCTTCCAACCGCTCGATCTTCGCGCCGTCGTCACTGGAGGACTTCCACGTGTTGTCGTCGATCTTCACCAGCGTGCCCGAGGCGCCGTTCAGCATGATGGTGCCGTTGTGGAAGGCCCAGCACTGGTCGGCGGACGTGTCGTGGCCGTCGTCCTTGCACGGCTTGTAGCGGCGCTCGATGTATCCCGGCTCGTAGCTGAAGCCCTGGCCCACCCAGGAGCCCTGGTTGTTGGTGGCCGCGGTGCTGCCGTCCACGCCCTGCGACGAGTACGACAGCGCGACCTGCGGGCCGAGGCCGCTGGGGGTGGCGGGGACGCGAATCGGGTAGTTCCAGGCGAATCCGCCGGAGCTCAGCGCCGTCTGCCAGGACGACGACGGGGCGAGCTGGGTGGCCTTGTAGTCGCCCTGCGCGGACGAGTCGCCGGCGGTGAGGGCGAACATCATCGCCCCGGCGCCGGTCGCCGAGGCCTGCACGTCGGCGCGCAGCGTCTGGGTGCCGACGTCGTTGACCGAAGGCACCGGGCGCTGGATGCGGCACTCGGCCCGCTCGGGGGTGGTCGCGGCGCAGGCAGGCAGCGCGACCAGGCGCAGCCGCGCGCCGAAGTCGCCGCCGCGGGCGTGCGCGAAGCCCTGGTAGCCGACCTGGACCCGAACGGTCGCGCCGGTCGCGGCGCCGTCGGCCCGGGACAGGCCGAACATCGGGCCGCTGACTCCGGCGCGCTCCGATACGCGCCGCTCCACGACCTGCGCCGTGACCCGCTGCACCCGGTCGGCGGGCTGCGCGGCACGGCCCCGCCCGTCGGCCGCGGAAGCCGCCGCGGCGACCGTGACGGGCATGCCGCCCAGCGTCGCGGGCTTACCGTCAGCGGCCAGCTCGGCGCTGCCGGCACTCGGCCAGGTGACCTTGTCGGCGCGGGTCATCGTCTTGTCGGCGGTCGGGTCCGGTTTGGCCTTCTCCGCCTTGAGGGCCGTGCCCTTGGCCGGGGCGGGCTGCGCCTGCATCCGCGGGCCGTCGGGCCGTTCGGCCGCGGCGGGCGGCGCGGGCACCTGCAGCAGGCCGGCGACGAGCGGCAGCGCGAGGGCCGCCACCAGCAGCCGCTTGCGCCGGCCCCGGCCGACACGCGCCGTCAACGGGTGGCCCGCATCGCCGCCACCAGCCCCATCGTCGCCGCCATCACGCCGAACAGTCGACGCGCGGCCCACCGACAGGCCACGAATGATTCCCCGCATGACCAACCCTCCATAGGCACTTGGAGCGGGATGGTAGGCCAAACAGGGGTGCCCCGCTGCCCGGTGAGAGGACGGCCGAGGCGGGGACACCGGCCCTCGGCGATGCCGAATGTCGATGGAATGTGCGGAGCGGCCACACCCGATCACGCTCCGTATTCGCGTTGCGGACGGGCGTCCAGATCTTCGCAATGACATGCATCACATTGGAGAGAAGACACGAAAGGCCCCTGCACATCTCTGCGCAGAGGCCTGTCTCAAGTGGGGCGCGGACCGTCAGCGGCCCGCACCCCACCCGGATGGTTCGGTTACACCGGCTGCCGGAACACCCGCTCGCGCAGCTCGTCGAGGTCGACCGGCTCGCCTTCGGGCAGGTTGCCCAGCAACTCCGCCAGCAGGAGGAACGAGTTCAGCATCCGCACGCTGAACACCATGCCCGCCGACCGGGCCGTGATGGGTTCGAGCGGCTGCACCCCGTCGTGGTACATGGTCACCGCCCGCATCGCCGCATCCAGCCCGCTAGCCGGCGGCGCCTCGCCGCCCAACTCGGCCGTCAGCCCGAGCCAGGCGTACCACAGGTTCGTCATGCCGGAACCCACGGGCGAGTCGAACGGCTGGATGTCATCGGTGTCACCCCCGTCGTAGCCCATGGCTCTGCACCACCGCCAGAAGACCGCGTTCGCCTGCTCCGCCACTTCGGGTGCGCCGTGTTCCGCGGCAGCGCGAACAGTGGTCAGCGAGTCCGCGATCAGGGGCCGCCAATCCGATGGCGTCGACGCCTCGTAGAGGTCGTCCAGCTCCCTGGTGATGATCCAGGCAGCGGCCAGGTACCGCGGGTAGGGCAATGCACGCAGGGTCATGTGCACCGTCCGCGAGAACTCTCCGAGCTCCATCGTCAATCCCATCCGATCACGTCCTCGGCCCCAGGCCGGATCGGCGGTCCGCCCCGGCCTCCGCCACCCCGCCAGCCCTGGGTGATGGCCGAGATGATGATCTTAAGCGCGTCGCCTTGTCGCGGCCCGAGCCCCGCCCGCCTTCGCAGCTCCGTCATCATGTCCTTGTCGAGTTCCGTGTTGCCAATTTTGCCCCAGCTGTCCTTTTTCAACTTGAACTTGGTGCCTTCGAGGTCATCCAGGTATTCGCGGCCGTCGACACCGCATTCGTCGCTGCAGGTGGAGTTACCCGGCACATAGTTCGTCACCTCCTCGATCTCACCGCCGAGGTCGGCCACCTGCCGCGCCACATCATTTGCCAACGAGGCGGCCGCGGCCTCCGCATGCCCCTTCCCGATGCGGCCCGACTTCGGCGATGCCTGATAGATGAAGAAGCAGTTCTCCTTCAGATCCTCGAGAGTGTCGTCGTCAAGGCCTTCGTGACTCACGAAGGCGATTCCCCGAGTCTCGAGCTTGCCATTAATCCTCACCTTGACGGTCGTCAGGATCACGGTCCGTCTGATCTTGAGGAACCAGCTCTTCGACTGTCTCTCGTCCACCGCTTCCAATCCGAGACGCAGCCACCACAGGTCGAAGTTCGGATCGTTCTGGGCGACCCTGATGATCTCGCGGTTCAGCTTCGGCTTGTAGACGAGCGTCGGTGGCGGCGGAGTGGTGCTGTTGCCGCCGTCGCCGAAGAGGATCCACAGCCCGGCCGGGTCGGAGCTGGTGACCGGGTTGTTGGCGGCGTACTGGTAGGCGTTGTACTGCCGCGGGTCCTCGATGACGAACGCCGGGTCGACGCTGATGAACCGCCCGAGCACCGGGTCGTATTCGCGAGCGCCGAGGTGGGTCAGGCCGGTCGGGTCCTGCGTGCCGCCGACGAAGCCGCGCTGGTCCGGCACGGGCCCTGACGGGGTCTGCCTGGTGCCACCGTACGGCGTGGTGCGCCGCCAGGTTATCGCCCCGGTGGTGGCGTTGATGCTGCAGACCGCCGTGCCGTGATGATCGGTCGCCTGGAAGTGCACCCCGGCCGTGCCGCGGACGGCCACGTTCTTGCCGCCGAAGTCGTAGTACCGGGTGCCGGTGACCATGCCCTCGTTGAGCGCGAGCTCCGTGCCGGGCAGGTAGAGGGTGGTCTTGCCGCCCGGTTCCTTCCGGACGATCCGCTTGCCGTCGGCGTCGTAGACGTAGGTCGTGGCCTGCCCACCGGCGGGTGTGCTGCTGGCCAGGTGGCCCTCGGCGTCCCAGGCCAGTGCCTGGTGGGCGGTCGGGGACCCGGTGACGCAGCTGTTCGTGGCGGTGCTGTTCGGGCGGCAGACCGTGTTGCCGGTGCTGTCGTAGGTGTAGGAGTAGGTCCGCTGGCCGTTGGGGCCGTTCTCGGTGACGCCGGTCAGGCTGTGCGGCTGGTTCTGGCCGCTGCCGGGGGCCGGGTACGTGTAATCGCGTTCGGTATCGGCGCCGCCCGTGGTCGAGTGGATGGTCTCCGTGTCACGGCTGCCCGTCTCGTCGAACGTCCAGCTGTGGTGGTACGGAGCAGGCCCGCCGACCCCGGTCTGCCCGACCCCGTCCGCGCACACGTTGGTGGTGGACGCGGTGGACCAGGCCCGGGTGAGCCGGCGGAGCCGGTCGTACTCGAAGCACTGGACGTCGCGGGCGCCGTTGGCCGGGGTGTCGGCGATGGACAGGACGTTGCCCGCGGCGTCGTAGTCGTAGTGTGCGTCGAGGTCGATGTTGCCGACGGTCTGGCGGTCGACCCGGAACCGCTTCAGGCGGTCCGTGCCGCGCTCGTACTCGTAGGTCAGCCAGGCCTTCTTGCCGGTGCCTCCGGTGAACAGCTCGGCTTGCTTGAGCTGGCCGGTGGCTTCGTACTGGGTCGCGGTGACGTAGGTCGAGCTGCCGGTGAGGGCCGTCGGCCGCAGCAGGTTGTCGTACGTGGTGGCGACCGCTTCGGCGGACAGGCCGCCCGCCTCGGGGAAGCCGACCGAGCTGACCGTGCCGTCGGTGTTGTAGCCGGTCGTGAACTCGTAGCTCTTGCCCAGCAGGGTGCCGACGCCTCCACTGGGGAAGGTGTAGCGGATCTTGGTGGGCCGGTAGAGGCTGTCCCGGGTGACGTTGACGGCGAAGTAGTTCTGGCCGCCCGCGATGCGCTGGCTGTAGTGCAGCTCGCCGATGTTGCCCGCGTTGTCGTACACCCAGGCGGCCTGCTTGACGCCCGTGTCGAGCTCGCCCTGCCAGAGTTCGGTCTTGCGGTCGAGGTTGTCGTACCGGTAGGACAGCTTGACGCCGCGGCTGTCGGTGGTCGAGGTGAGCCGGCCCTCGGCGTCGTAGGTGTAGCTGGTGTCGCCCGAGTCGGGGTCCTCGACGAGCTCCCGGAGCTGGCGCTTGTTGTAGTGGTAGCGCCAGACGTTGTCCAGGGCGTCGGTGATCGTGCTCAGCGAGCCCGCCGGCGTGTACGTGTACTTCGTGACGTCGGCCGGGCCGGTGGGCGTGGCCCCGTGGTACTGGTGCAGCTCGACGATCTTGCCGCGGGCGTCGTACACCGTGGTGGTGGGCGTGCCTCCGGCAGGCGGTGTCTCGTGGACGCGGTTGCCCTCGTACACCGTCGTGGTGGCCCAGCGGGCGTCCCCGGCCACCTTGAAGGTGCTGGTGACGACCCGGCCCACACCGTCGTAGACCTGGACGGTCTGGCCGTTGACGGAGCCCTCCGCCGTCACCAGCGGCACGTCGCCGCCGGTGCCCGCGACCAGGTACGCGCTGTTGTTCTTGTACGCGTTGCCGCGGCCGTCGTAGAACGTGTCGGTCACCAGCCAGCCGCCGGGTCCGGGAACCTGGGTCTGCCGGACCCGCAGCAGGCCGTCGTAGAGCTCGTACCGCGGGCGGTAGGTCCCGTCGTTGGCGAGCGTCTCGGTGGTGATCACCGTCGCCTTGTCCTTGCGGACCAGGTAGCCGAACTTCAGGCTCGGGGACGCGCCCTGCGACCGGTCCCGGTCGGGCTGCCAGATCGCGATCTGCCTGCCGAGCGCGTCGAAGGCGAACTCGGTCTTCCTGCCGTTGGCGTCGATCTGCTGTTCGGGCTGGCCCGACTCCGCGCCGAAGACGGTGGTCGTCACGTGCGCGGTCAGCGGCTTGGTCACCTTCGTCTGGGTGGTCAGGCCGTTGGTCTCGGTGTACTCGGTCGTGCCGGTGTGACCGGACGCGTCCCGGACCGCGGTCGGCCGGCCGAACCCGTCAGCGGCCGTCGTCTCCGACGCCGTGACGTAGTGGATGTTCGTGCCGTCGTAGCGGTCGAGGATCTCGTTGCGGGTAGCGATGCCGGCCGTGGGCGCGGCGTTGCGCGCCTTGAGGTCGTAGCTGGTGCGCACGTCGGAGATCAGGTGCTGGGCCAGGTCGGGGTTGGTGACCCCGCAGTGGACCGACACCGCCCACTCCCGCGACACGTACGCGTACAGGTACAGGCCGGGGTTGTCGACGTACTCGGTGCGGATGCACTGGTCGTCGGCGTCCTGGCCGGAGCCGACCACGCCGAGGTCCTCGACCTTGACCAGGCGGCCCCAGGTCGGGTCGAAGGTGCTCTCGGTCCTGGTCTCGCGCCAGACCGCGTTGCCCTGCGCGTCGTCGGGCATGGCCGTGAAGGTGCGCACGACGTCGGTGTTGATCAGGGCGGCGACGTTGGAGCCCCAGGTCTCGGTCTGCGTCCTGGTGACATGGCGCCAGGGCCGGTTGATCGTCTTGGTGACCACCTCGGTGCCGTCGTAGACGATCGTCTCCAGCTCGTGGCCGGACAGCTCGTCGTGATCGGTGTGCGCGGTCCCCGTGGAGTCGCTGACCGTCACGGCCGGGCTGGTGCCGTCCGGGCGCTTCGCGCCGCTCATGCCGCGCAGGAAGAAGTGGTCGGTGCGGCCGGGCATGGCCTGCCCGTTGCCGGTACGCACGATCACCTGGCCGTAACCGCGCCACTGCGACCAGGTCAGCTCCGAGGTCTTGGTGATGCCGTCGGGCGCGGACTTGCGCCACGCCGGATCGCCGACGTACTCGTACGCGGTGACCATGTCCTCGATGCCGGAGCCGCCGAGCAGGTCGTCCTCGCGGATGTCCTCGACGACGTAGGTGTGGAACCAGTCGGTGACCTGGTCGTCGTCGTCACCGCCGAGCGGGTTCCAGATCACCGGGTAGCAGCGCCGCGTGGAGTGCCCCGCCGTGGGCAGGTTGTCCTTGGTGCAGTCGGGGTCCTTGTAGTTGACCGTGATCTGCGAGCCGGTGTCGGTCTTGATGGTCGCCAGGCGGTAGCGGATCAGTGGGCCCAGGTTGTCGCCGTCCTTGACGATCCGGTTGGGCAGCTGCTCGCCCTCCAGCTCGGTGGCGGGCAGGCTGAGGGTGGCGCCGCCCCGGTGGCCGCTGCGCGTGATCTTCTTCAGCCAGAGCGTGCGCGACGCGTCGTCGTTGACCTTGAACTCGTGTTCGAGGTTCCACGAGTCCACCGGCGACCAGCCGCCGCTGACGCGGATCTCCGTCTGGACCTTGGTCACGCGCTTGCGGGTGAAGAAGGTAGGCGACGACTGGCTGCTCTCGCAGTGCGTGTTCGGCTTGCAGATGCGGTCCTCGGGGACGTCCGGCCAGGAGGCGGCGGTGTTGTCGTTGAGGTCCTCGGGGTCGCAGTCGACGCTGCCACCGGCGATGCAGCGCTCGGCGGTGGTGAAAGCGACCCGGGCCGGGGCGTGGGTGGTGTAGACCTGCCCGTCGCGCTGCCCGTAGTCGATCCGCGCGAGGTAGCCGGCCCGGTGGTAGGCAGTGCCGTTGACGTCCGTGCGGCCGCCGCGGGCGAAGTGGTTCGTCTCCCGGTCGTAGAAGTAGGAGATGACGTTGCCGTGCGCGTCGACGACGTAGTCGAGGTTCCAGCGCCAGGCCTGGTCGCAGTAGGAGTCGGCGAACCCGGAGGTCTTGTGGCACGGCTCGCCGGAGTCGTCGCCGTAGACGGGCGCCGTCCAGGTCGACTCGGTCTCCTCCTTCGTGGCGGTCCAGCCGGGCAGCCGGCCGAGCCCGAAGAAGTAGCGCGTGCCGTCGGGAGTGGTGATCTTCCAGTACTCGCCGTCGTCGTCGCCGTTGACGGTGCCGGTGACGCGCTCGACCTTGGTGCCGTCGTCGTTCGACAGCTTCCACGTGTCATTATCGATCTTGACGAGGGTGCCGGAATGGCCGCTCAGCATGACCGAGCCGTTGTGGAACGCCCAGCACTGGTCGCCCGACGACTCGTGGCCGTCGTCGGAACACGGCTTGTACCGGCGCTCGATGTAGCCCGGCTCGTAGCTGAACCCCTCCCCCAGCCAGGAGCCCTGGTTGTTGGTGGCCGACGTGCGCCCGTCGACGGTCTGCGACGAGTAGCCGAAGGCGACCTGCGGCGCCAGGTTGCCCGGGACGGCAGGGGTCGTGATCGGATACGTCCAGGAGAACCCGCCCGAGGGCAGCGACGTCGACCACGACGACGACGGAGCCAACTGCGTGGCCTTGTAGTCGCCCTGGGTGGACGAGTCACCGGCGCTCATCGCGAGCACCGTCGCCCCCGACGCGACGCCCGCGGCGTCGACGCTCGCGGTGACCGTGCGCGCAGTGGTGTCGTTGACCGAGGCCACGGGGGTGGCCTTGCGGCATTCCGCCCGCTCCGGGGTGCTCAGCGCGCAGCCGGGCAGCCGCACCAGGCGCAGCCGCGCACCCCAGTCACCGCCGTACGCGTGCGCGAACGGCGCGTAGCCCACCGTGACCTCGACCGTCCCGGCGTCCGCGACACCGTCCGCCCGCGACAGCTTGAAGACCGGACCGTCCACCCCGGCGTTGCGCGACGCGCTGCGGTCGAGCACCTGCACTCGCGTACGCTCGGGCGCCTGGGCCGCCGAACGGGCCGACACCCCGGCTCCCGGCGGCCCGATGGCACGGGCCACCTCCACTCGCAACCCGCCGACGATCGCTGCCGCGGGCTTCACGGCGTCGGCTCGCAACTCCGCCACTCCCGCGACCGGCCAGGTCACGGTGTCGGCGCGGGCCATGACTTTGTCCGCCGTCGGGTCGGGAGCGGGCGCCTCCGACTTCAGCGGCGTCCCCTGGGCCGGCTTCGGCTGCTCCTGGACCGCGGGCCTGTCCTGGCCCGCCGAGGCGGGGCTCGGTGCGAGAACCTGCAACTGGGTCAACGCCAGCACGGCTGCCAGCGCGAGCGCCAGCCTTCTGGCGCCGCCGCGGCGTGGCCTGCTTGGCCATGATCTGGGTATGTTGGGCATGTTCGACACTCCCCGTGCCTGAGACGACGGATGCGACAGATGGCCGGCACCCCGCAGGGCACCGGCCATCGCGATACGCGGTTACCGGTCGCGCTGATCGGCGGGTTCGGTGGAGACGCAGCCCGGCCCGGCGACATGCAGCCGACCGGTCGGGAGTGGACCTTGCATCTCGTACCCTCCAAAAAGCACTTGGAGCGGCACGCTAGGCCAATCCGCCGGGCTGCGCTGTCCCTGGTCGATTATGCGCGGACACGGCCCGCTCGCCGGCGCACCAAGGTCGATCAATTGATGACATGGAGTGACGTGGGTCGACCTCCGGCGCCACCTCGCCGCCGGAAGCGGATAGCCCGTCCTCGATAAAAATGGTGAGATAGCTCACCACGCTGTCGGGCACGGTGGCGCCTGGCGGGACTCTTGTGTCGCTCGCGACACCAACCGGCCGCAGGTGAGGCGATTGTGGAGCGGATCTGCCCACACCGTCGAAGAAGCTCGCCGGCGCAGATCGCCGGCGAGCTTCTGGCAAGCACTCGGGCTCCCCTGGCAGGCCCGGTCGGCCGGTGACGTCATGCCACGTCACCGGCCGGCCGGAGGAGCCTAGTAGTAACGTTCGAGCAGGTTGTAGTCGTCGGCGTCCGGGTACTTGGTGCTGGTCCGGGACGAGTAGAGGCAGCTCTCGGTGCCGGTGTTGTGGTCGAGCCCGAGGACATGGCCCAGTTCGTGGCAGGCCGTGTTCCACTTCTGCGCCTCGGTGCCCCCGTAATAGTCGTTGAGCTTCACCGAGGCACTGGCGTAGTAGGTGTTCGCGGCGTTGAAGGTGCGTGAGGTGCTTCCCGTCCAGCCGGTGGCGCCGTAGTTGGAGCTGTAGACGTGGACGCAGTGTGCCGGCGCACCGTCACAGCCCGAACTGGCCGGGCGGTAGATGGAGTCGATGCCGGAGGTTTCGTTCCACTCCGTCACAGCGCGTCCGACGGGCCAGCTCGCACCGGAGTGGTCAACGAAGTCGATCACCGGGCGAACCGCACCGTTGTACGACCACCGGACGAAACAGGTCGCCGAACTGGGCCAGGTGCGGGCCGAGCCGGACGAACAGGCCGCGACCGCGGCTACGACGTCACCACTGGCCTGCTCCCCGGAGAGCACCGCGACGCCGGAAGCGCCCCTGGCCCGCAGGTTGTTCGCGAGTTCGGCACCGGTGAACCCGGGAGCGACCTGGTAGATCGTCTCGGTGAGCGTGCCGTCGGCGGCACGCTCCACAGTGACCACACGCTCGTTGGAACGCGCCGGCGCCGCGTGCGCCGGGACCGCGGCGATCGCCGTCACGGTCGCGGCGGCTGCGGTCAACGCCACGGAAATACGCCGTTTGCTGCCCGTTAGCACATGCACTCCCATTTCCTCGGGGGTTGTCTGTTGCGTGGTTATAGTGGTCGCTTGCGCTAAACCAAAGCTGTACGAAACATGGAAGGCGGTCGTGTGCTGCTGATTCGTTCGCTCGGCCCACTCGAGATCGTCGAATGTGGACTGGCGCGCGCTGTCGGCACACCGCGAATTCGGCAGGTGCTGGCCATCCTGCTGGCCCGGCGGGGCGGGCTCGCCGGCGTCGATCAGCTGATCGACGAGCTGTGGCCGGATCACCCGCCGTCGAATCCGCGGACGCTTGTTCACGGCTGCGTGTCGCGTTTGCGCCGCGAGCTCGGGGACGCGGCGCCGAAGCTGATGACACGCAAGCCGGGGTACGTGCTGCAGCTGGGCAAAGACGAGTGGGACGTCACGCTCTTCGAACAGTCGGTCCGCGATGCCCGGGCGGCACGCGCACAGGGCGACATGCACGAGGCCACGAAGCTCTACGCTGAAGCGCAGCGGCAGTGGCCGGGCGAGCCCTTCGCCGATGTTCCGCCCACGCCCACGGTTTCCGCTCTCGCCACCAGCCTGATCGAGCTGCGTCTCGCGGCCCTGGAGGAGTGGTTCGAGGCACGGCTGTCGGCCGAATCCGATCCGGAGCTGACCGCCGACCTCAGCCACTACGCGATCCGGCATCCGCTGCGCGAGGGTCTGGTCGCGCAGCTGATGCGGGCCCTGCACCGCGCGGGCCGCCAAGCCGAGGCGCTGTCCGCCTTCCAGGACACACGCGAGCTGCTGCTGAGCGAACTGGGAGTGGACCCGGGAGAACGCCTCCAGGCCGCTCATCAAGAGGTGCTGCGCCTGCCTGGTGCCCAGAAGGCGGTTTTCCGCGTGCCCGCGCAGCTGCCGATGACCGTGCCGGGCTTCGTCGGCCGCCGGCGAGAGCTGGCTGTGCTGGACCAGGCCACCGGTGCTGCGGTCGTGACCGGACCAGCGGGAGTCGGCAAGTCCGCCCTCGCGATTCACTGGGCCAGACGCGCAACGGACCAGTTCCCCGACGGGCAGCTCTTCGTCAACCTACGCGGCTTCGATCCCCATCCGTCGACCGTGGACCCGGGTGAGGTGCTGTCGGCCTTCCTCGAGGCGCTCGGCCATCCGGCTGACCGGATGCCGCCGGATGTGCAGGCCCGCGCGGCGCTTTACCGCAGCGTGCTCGCGGGCCGCAAAGTACTCGTGGTGCTCGACAACGCACGTGACGCCGAGCAGGTGCGGCCGCTGCTTCCGGGAACTGCCGGCAGTTTCGCGCTGATCAGCAGCCGCGATCCACTCGCAGGGCTCGTCGCCGTGGAAGGGGCCACGGCGGTGCCGCTGGACGTGCTGGCCGAGCCGGAAGCGCTGGATCTGCTCGCGGGAAGGCTGGGCACGCTCACCGACGCGGAGGCAGCCACGCGGATAGCCCGCCGCTGCGCCGGGTTGCCGCTGGCACTGGCCGTGGTGGCGGCGCGGCTTGCCATCGCGCCGGGGCTGACAATGGGTGCGCTGGCATCGACGCTGGAAGACGACGTCCTCGGAACCCTGAATGCGCATGATCCGAAAGCCGACGTGCGATCGGTGTTCTCGTGGTCGCTTCGAGCGGTCAGTGAGCAGGCCGTGCACCTGTTCCGGCTGTCGGGCCTGCACCCTGGCCCGGAAGTCGGGCCGGCCGCGGTAGCAAGCCTGGCCGGGCTGGGTGAAGCGGAGGTGCTGCCACTGCTGCATGAGTTGACCCGCGCACAGCTCTTGACCGAACAGGAGCCGCGGCGGTTCAGCACGCACGACCTGCTGCGGGCCTACGCCAAGGAGCTCTCACCGTCGGCGGGCACCGCCGAAGCCCGCGTCGCGCTGCGACGGCTCCTCGATCACTACGTCCATACCGCGCACACGGCCGCGGGACTGCTCGATCCCAACCGGGATCCGCTCCGCTTGGCGCCGATGTCGCCCGGAGTGACCGTCGAACGGCTGACCACCAGGGAAGCGGCGATGGCGTGGTTCGAACGCGAGCGGGCCGCCCTCGCCGCCCTCACCGAGGTCAGCGGCTTCGACGGGCACGTCTGGCGGGTCGCCTGGTGCATGAGCACGTTCCTGCGCCGCCGCGGTTACGGACGCGACTGGCTGACCACCCAGACCCGGGCACTTGCGGCGGCGCGGCGATCCGCCAGTGCTGAGGGGCAGGCGAACTCGGCCTTCCACCTCGCCATGGCGCACTTCCGGCACGGCGAGCCGGAAGAGGCAGCCGCAGCGCTTGAGGTGGCGGTCGCGCAGTTCACGTTGCTGGACGATCACAACGGGCTGGCAAGCACATACCACCTGCGCTGTCTGCGAAGCGAGAGCGCGGGTGACTTCGAGGCCGCGTTGGCGCACGCGCACAAGGGCTTGCATCACTATGAACTGGCCGGTCACCTCGCCGGACAGGGCCGGGCGCTGGGCGCGATGGGCTGGTACGAGGCCCGACTCGGCCGGCTCGAATCCGGACGCGAACACTGTGCGGCGGCGCTGAAGCTGGCGGAGACGTCGGGCGATCTCATGGGACAGGCCAACTGTCACGACAGCCTCGGGCTCATCAGCTACCTCGGCGGCGCCCTGGTCTCAGCGACGGAAAGCTATCTGCGATCAGTCGAGCTCTACCGCGCCATCGGCGACCGCTACAACCTGATCGAACCACTGACGGGCCTCGGCGACACCTGGCGCGCCCTGGGGCGTGCCGACGACGCCGCGCGGGCATGGCACGAAGCCTTCGAGATGGCGTGTGAACTCGGCCACCCCGCCACGGCAGGCCTCACCGAACGACTTGTCGGCACCGGCGGTGCTCGGCCCTCGCCATAGCGTCAAAGCAACGAACCCCTGGGCGCGCACGCCTCGGTCCGGTACCTGCTTCCCTGATCGTGAGATTGCCCCTTTGTCAGGCTCGCCGCACCCGAGTGGGGTGACTGTCGCCGGACCGGCGATCCCCGGCGACTTCTGGACGTCGACCAGGCGCATGCCGACCAGGTCGACCGCGCTGCTCTGCCGGCCCTGGATCACCCAGCTCGAAGTTCGTCCCGCCGTTACGGCGTCGCCGAGGCGACGGCGAAGCTGCGGTGCAGCAGCGCCACGAGCGTGTCCCGTACCGAGACGCGGTCGCGGGCATCGAAGGTGACCATGGGCGTGTCCTCGTTGAGGGCGAGCGCCCAGCGGACGTCCTCCAGGCTGTGGGTCAGCTGACCGTCGAAGAGGTTGAGCGCGACCAGGAACGGCAGGCCCGCCCGTTCGAAGTAGTCGACGGCCGGGTAGCAGTCGTCCAGCCGCCGGGTGTCCACGATGACCAGCGCACCGAGCGCACCCTCGGTGAGGTCCTGCCACATGAAGCCGAAGCGGTCCTGGCCGGGGGTGCCGAACAGGTACAGCTTCACCTCGTCGTCGATCGCGACCGTGCCGAAGTCGAGCGCCACGGTCGTGGTCGTCTTGTCCGGCACCTGGCCGGTGCGGTCGATCGCGGCGGCCACCTCGGTGATCGGCGCCTCCGTGGTCAGCACGGGGGTGTCGGAGATCTGCTCGACGGCCGTGGTCTTGCCCACGCCGAAACCGCCGGCGATGACGATCTTCACGGGCAGCGGTGCGCGGCGGATCTGCTCGTCACGTGATGGCTTGGAGTCCACGGATGACCCTTTCGATGATCTGCACCCGGTGCCGGGTGTCTTCGGGATGGCGTACCGCCAGCAGTCCGCCCTCGACCAGATCACCGACCAGGACCCGGGCGACTCCGAGGTGGATCCGCAGCTGAGCGGCGAGTTCGGCGACCGACTGGGGTTCTCGGCACAGGGCGACGATCGCGTGCGGCTCGTACGCCAGGCGGTACAGGCTCGCGACGCCCTCAGCGGTGGTGCACACCTGCGCCTCCAGCCGCAGGCTGGCGTCGTTGGGCCGGGACCGGCCCTGGGTGATCAGGTAGGGGCGTACGCCTGAGGCCGGTACTGCGTCGGGGACCGGGGCACGGCCGCTGCCTGGCTCGTCCACGCCGACGTACGGCCGAGGGCCGGTGCCGTCGTGCACCGGCTCCCACCAGTTCGCGGTCACGCGTCATTCCCCCACGACGGACTTCAGCTCGTTGATCAGGCCAGGGGTGAGCACCCCGCCGGTGCGGTTGGCGAAGACCGCCATCTCGTACGCCAGATCGCCGAGGTTCGCCTCCGAGCGGGCGAGCACGCCCAGCGTGGAGCTGCCGCTGATCGAGCTGACCAGCAGATATCCCCGCTCCAGGTCGATGATGACCTTCCGGGACGCGCCGAGGTCGTAGATGCGGGACGCACCGCTGGCGAGGCTGTTGACCGCGGAGACGATCGCGGCGAGCCGGTCGGCGTCACTGCGGCTCAGCCCGGCGGACATCGCCATGAGCAGTCCGTCGGCGGACACCGCGATCGCCGCCGAGACGCCTGCCGTCTCCGTGGCGAATCGGGTGAGCAGCCAGTTGAACTGCTGCGCTTCGTTGCTGATCTGGTGAGCGGGCGAGGTCATGGTGTGCTCCGGTGGTTGGGGTCGTCGGGGTCGGTGGCCCTGGCCTGCCCGGCCAGGAAGGCGGCGAGCGCGTCGCGCTCGGCGGCGGGATCGCGGGGCGGGCCTGCCGGACGTGCCGCGGGGGCGGCGGGCGCGGGTCGGCCCGCGGCGCGCAGCTCGGCGGGCAACTGTGCGCCAGGTACGCGGCGCACCAGGCCCTGTCGCGTCTCCGGCGATGGCCGCGGTTGGTCGCGGTGCCCGTCGGCGCGTTGCGAGCCCTGCATGAACGCGGCCAGACCGGCCCGCTCACGTTCGGGGTCGCGGGCGGCCTGCTCCGGCGTGGATGCCGGCGTCGGCAGCTCGTCCGTACCGCGCTGGCGGCGGCGCAGTCCGCCCCGGGTCTCGGGCTGCACCTCGGGTTCGGCGGCGGCGTACCGGGCGGGCGCGGTGGTCACCACCGCCGCAGCGGGTGGCGGTGCGGTGGGGGTCGCGGGGGCCGGTGGTTCGAACCAGCCGCGCACGCGAGCCTGGTCCGCGCTGTTCGCCGGAAGGCGCGCGGGCGTGAGCGCGGCCGCCGGGGTGCGGGCGGGGGACGCCTGGCTCAGGTAGCGCGCCGGAACCACGACCTCGGCGGTCAACCCGCGCGTCGGTGTCGTCCGCAGCACCACCGACAGGCCGTGCCGACGGGCCAGCCGCCCGACCACGAACAGGCCCAGCATCGTGGTCGGCGCGACGTCGAGCCGCTCGGACTCGACGAGTCGCCGGTTCTCCTCGGCCAGGCGCTGCTCCGACATGCCGATGCCGTCGTCGGTGACGCTGATCCGGCACGAGTCCGACCAGTCGACCGACACCGTCACCGGGGAGTCGTCGGGGCAGAATGAGGTGGCGTTGTCGAGCAGCTCGGCCAGCAGCAGGGTGAGATCGGGCGCGAGCGCGGCCGTGACGGTCAGCGGGGTCACCGCGGCGACCTTGACCTTCTGATAGCCCTCGATCTCCGCGGTCGCCGAGCGGATCACGTCGGACAGCAGCGTCGCGGAGCCCATCCGGGCCTCGTCGCGGGTGCCCGAGATGACCAGCAGGCTGTCGGCGCTGCGCCGCAGGCGCGTGGCGATGTGGTCGAGCCGGTACAGGGCGGCCAGGCGGGTCTCGTCGTGCTCGTCGCGCTCCAGGGCGTCGATCTGGGACAGCTGGCGGGCGGCCAGTCCGCGGGTGCGCCGGGCGATGTTGGCGAACATCACCGACACGTTGCGGCGCGAGTCGACCTGCTGCTGCATCAGCAGTGCCGCGGTCGCCTGGACCCGGTTGAACGCCGAGGCGAGCTCGCCCAGCTCGTCGCGGGAACGCACGTTGACGGCCGCGAGTTCCGGCGGTGCGCTGTCCACGGCGTCGGCGTCGGCGGCCCGCCTCAGCTCGCCCGCGGCGATGTCGGCCACCGCGGTCGCCGCGGCGGTCAACCTGCTCAGCGGTCGCGACACGGACCGGCCGACCAGGGTGCCGAGCCAGATCAGGGCTGCCAGCAGCGACACCGTGAACCCGCCGCCCGCGGCCGCCGCGGCGGTCGCCCCGCGCGCCTCCTCGTCGGCCTCCTCCTGCATGTCGCGGGCGACCCGGGCCTGGAACACCTGCCGCAGCAGGTTACTGGTCCGGGCCGCGGCCAGCGCCTCGGCCGGCGAGATCCGCGCCGGATCGGGGGCCGTCAGCCGCTGCGCCAGCGCGCCGTAGCTCAGCGACGACGGCCCCGAGGCGATGACGTCCAGGAGCGCCACATGGCCGGGCTGGGCGCGGATGCGGAACGCCTCGACGTAGAACGCCTGCAGGGCCTGGGCGTCACGGGCCTGCCGTTGCGCGCTCAGCGGCGTCGCCGAGGAGGCGACCATCGCCGCGCCGAACCTGGCGGCCTGCTCGTTGCCGCGCAGCAGCGCGTCCAACGCGTCCAGCAGCCGCTGCCCGGCGACACCGGTGTCGGTCCGCCCGCTGAGCCCCAGCTCGTCGATCAGCCCGTCGATGAGCCCTCGGTGGAACGCCTGCACGCGGTCGGCGTCGGCCCGGCCTTCGGCGACGTCGGCCCGCAGCGTACGCAGCAGCTCGAACTTGCTGCTCAGACGTTTGGCGACCGGGACGTCCGCGACGTCGTCGACAGCCGCGGCCGCTGCCACCAGCGTGGCCGTGTCGGCGTCCGGTGTGGTCAGGTGCGCCAGTTGGAGCAGCCGTTCCTGTTGCAGGCGCTGGACCAGCGTGCCGACCTCGGTCGCCTCCTGTGTCGCCGTGGCGACCGCGGCCGCCGCGCGGGCCTGGTCGACCCGCTCCACCACGAACGGCACGCCGGTGAGCAGAACGCCCGCCACAGGCAGGGCCACCAACAGACCGATCCGCTGTGTGATCGCGAGGTCACCGAACATCGTCGGCCCGGCCCCGATCGTGGGCGCGCACGGCCCGGCCGACGTGCTGCAGCTCTTCCATCGCCAGCAGCTGCTGCGGGTCGAGCTGCGGCAGGTCCCCGGCGACCCGGGCGATGTCAGGCAGGTCGCGTCCCGACCCGGCGCTGCCGCCCCGTCGCCCAGCCGCGGGCACCGCCCACCACAGCAGCGCCGCCGCGACGACGACACCGGCCGCCGTCGCGGTGTACGCCGACCGGCGCTCGTCGGAGAACCCGTCGATCCGGGTGGCGAGCACCTTGTCCAGCGCCACCAGGACGGCGTCGGCCAGCGGGCGGAAGGCGGCGGTGACCTGGCCGACGGCGCTGCGCAGCTCGGGCGCGTCGAGATCGACCGCGGTCGGCCGCAGCGGCGCGGGCGGCGCGACCGCGTCGATCGCGGCCCGGAACGGGTCGACGGCGACGAGCAGGGCTTCGCTCACCTCCGGTCCGGCGGCGCTGTTCGTCACCTTGTCCAGGTTCGCGCCGACCACGTCGGCGGACGTGGCGACGACGTAGCGCGCGGTGCTGATCCGGATGGCCGCGAGCTGCCGGGCGGCGTCCTCGGCTCGCCGCGCTCGCACGGCCTCGTCGGTGATCTGGGCGCCGCTCAGCAGCACCGTCGGCAGCTCGGTCAGCGCGACGTCGATGAGGTAGACGCTGCCCAGTTCGGGGTCGAGGGTCAGCTTGGAGCTGTCGCCGACGAAGTCCATCATGCCCGTGGTCAGGGCGATGAGTTCGTCGTAGCGCTGGTACGCGGCGGGCCCGGTGCCCGGTGCCGCGAGCAGCGCGTCGGAGCGCTCGCGCAGGTGTCGCCAGCGTTCGCCGGTGCCGAGTTCGGCGCCCCAGCGGGCCTCGGCCGCCGCCGTCTCGTCGACAGCGGCTCGCACCCCGGCGGGTTCGGTTCCCGAGCCCAGCGTCGCGGAGCGCGCTTCGACGAGCGCGGCCAGCAGGTGGTTCAGGGGCCGCAGGTAGCCGACGCCGGCGCGTTCGGCGGTCGCGGACCGGGTGCCTTGGTCGGTCAGGTCCCACAGCCTCGACAGCACGAATCCGAAACTGCCGATAGTCGCCGCGAGCAGGCCGATCGCGAGCAGCAACGCGCCGCCGCGCCGATTCCTGGTGTGTCGCGGGCTCATCTGGTGATGCCTCCCATGGCCGTGCGGGTGTGGTCGGAGTCGCCGCGCGGCAGGTCGGCGGCGGCGTGCCGGCCGGCGGGCCGGTCGAAGACGTAGGCCGTCTCGCCGTGCTGGGACAGGTCGAGACCGATCGCCTCGTCGCGCGCGGTGAGGCGGTTGCCGAACAGGCGGTCCGTGAAGCGGCAGATGACGACGGTGGCCAGCAGCGACCAGCCGATCACCGCCAGCACCGCCAGACTCTGCGCGCCGAGCAGGCTGTATCCGCCGCCCAGGAACAGGCCGTCGGGGGCCTTCGGGTTGACCGCGTGGCTGGCGAACAGGCCGACCGACAGCGCGCCGACCACACCGCCGACCAGGTGCACGGCGGCCACGTCCAGGGAGTCGTCCAGCCGCAGCACGGTCTTCAGACCGACGGCGAGCTGGCAGGCCGTGCCGCCGATGAGCCCGATGACCAGGGCGCTGAGCGGTGACACGTACCCGGCTGCCGGGGTGATGGCGACCAGTCCGGACACCGCGCCGGAGGCGATGCCCAGGGTGGTCGGCTTACCGACGCGTACCCGCTCCAGCCCGGCCCAGCCGAGCACTCCCATCGCCGCGGCGAGCTGGGTGTTGAGCACAGCCGTGGCGGCGACGCCGTCGGCGTGCAGGGCCGAACCGCCGTTGAACCCGAACCAGCCGAACCACAGCAGCGCGCCGCCGAGCAGCATGACCGGCAGGTTGTGCGGGCGGGTCTCGACGCGGCGGCGGCCGAGCACCCAGGCGCAGGCCAGTGCGGCGGCCCCGGCGTTGGCGTGCACTACCGCACCACCGGCGTAGTCGAGGGCGCCCAGGTCGGCGGCCCACCCGTGCGGCGAGAAGAGCCAGTGCGCGACGGGCGCGTACACGAGCACCGACCACAGCACCGTGAAGGCGGCGAAGGACGAGAACCGCCACCGCTCGGCCGTCGCACCGGTGATCAGCGCGGGCGTGACCACCGCGAACATCATCTGGAAGAACACGAAGGCCGGCAACGGGACACCAGCCAGGTCGATGCCGGGCACGCGGGTCGCCGCGTCCGCCCAGCCGGTCAGGCTGAGGTCGCCGAACACCGGGTTGCCGACGCTGAAGGCGACGGAGAACCCGACCACGATCCAGGTCACCGAGCCGAGGGCGAGCACCGCCAGGCTCTGGGCGATCGTTCCCAGCACGTTCCCCGCGCGCACCATGCCGCCGTAGAAGAAGGCGACGCCGGGGACCATGAGCATGGTCAGGGCGCCCGCCACCAGCAGCCAGCCCGTCGCGGCACCGTTCCACACGGTCTCGTTCACGGAAACCTGTACTCCCCTCGTCTCGCGCGCCGCGACCCGCGTCGCGCATCATCGCAATATCGGGCAAAGCCGATTAATGCCCTGCAATCCGGCGATGCGAACGGTATCGGCAGCACACGGGAAAGTCCATGCCCGAAGAGCTGATCCACAGCCACCTGAACGATCTTGCAGAGTCCGCCCCCGACAGACCCTCCCGGCACCGTCCGGCCAGCCGGCAACGGGTGCCGCGGATTCACTGAACGCCCGCTTCACCAGCCGTTCGGGGCCGGTACACCTCGCGCTACGTACGATTCGCTCCCCCGACCCCGGGCAGCCATCCGTCGAACTGGGAATGTTCACGGTCGTCAAGCCTCCCGAATGGACGGACATCCCGGTCGTATCCGGTTCACCGGCGAACCCCGGACAGCGAGTCCGGATTGCGCCGGACCGCCGCGCTCCCGCAGCCGCCGACCCGTGCCGCCCCCGGAGACGGCGCCGGTGCGGCCCGGTCGCCCACGGCCACAACAGCAAGGTCGTCAACCGGCGAGGCACGGCCGGCCGATCGTCTGGTCGATGCCACTGCCGCGATTCGCCTCCGCCTTCACCCGCCGCGAGACAGCCTGCCCGGCCAGGTCGGACCGGTCGTGCTGATCGACCGGCGTGAACAGGTTGGCGTGCAGGCTTTCCCAGGTCCTCGCCGGTCCGGCGAACCCCGCCTCGCCGATACCGCCGGACTCGCCGTTCCAGCCGCAGCGCAGCGGCTGACGGGCCCAGACCTTGGCCTGGCGGCTGCCAGGCCGATAGGCGCGCAGTCTTCGAGCGCGCCGAGGCCGCCGCGGTCCCGCCGGAGCGCATCCGCCGAGACATAGCTGGTACGGGTCACCGGCGGGTCGTAGGCACCGCTGCGGTGCAACGGGAACCCGTCGGACAGGAACGCCGTCCGGAACAGCCGGGTGCCATGCCGGGCGAATCCGCCCCGATGGTCTGCTCGTCGATGCGGGCGAGCCCCGGACCGGGCGGTGGCCGTCAGGCGGTAGGCCGGGATCACCCCGCCCGCATACTCGTGGATCAGGTCGTACCGGTATGGACCGTCCGTCCCCGGCGGCGGCTCCGGAGTGGCTCCGAGGCACGCCTCCGCCGAGCCGACTCCGGACGCCGCGACGACGACGGCGAGTGGCCACCGCGTTCTCCCGAGCATGCTGCTCCCCAGATCGGAATCGGCCGCGACGGTGTGCCGCAGTGGCCGAGATCATAAACTCGATGACCTTGAAACTTCACCGCTGCGACAGGCCCATTTGTGCAGTAGGCGGGCCCACGGGGGCCGACCCGGCGCGCCGGCCATCGGCCCGCACACGACCACTGCCAGCAACGACGGAGCCCACACGGCAACCGGCCCCGGAACGACCCTTTCAATGTGAAGCGAATCCTTTACACCTCGGAAACGGCCAGCACGTGTGTGATACTCGGCCGCCCAGCGTGGCAGCCCCGCGGCAGGCGAAAGATTTCTCGACATCGTGACAGCACTCGCCCACGCACAGCGCGTCCTTCCCCGCGAGGGCTCACCCCGGGAGAAGTAAATGAATGCACAAGACGAGACCGGCTTTCGCGAATTCGTTGCCGGGCGCTCACCGGCATTGCTACGCACGGCGTACCTCCTCGTCGGCGACCGAGGACGGGCCGAAGACCTGCTGCAGACCGCGCTGGTGAAGACCTACCTGTCATGGGACCGGATCAGGGACGGCCAAGCGACAGAGGTGTACGTGCGCCGGATCCTGATCAACACCGCGACCTCATGGTGGCGGCGGCGCTGGAACAGCGAAACGGCCACCGACCGGCTGCCCGAGACAGCGGTCGCAGACGCCGCCGACCGGATAGCCCAGTCCGACGAGGTGCGCCGCGCACTGCTGCGCCTGCCCGCGCGGCAGCGCGCCGCAGTGGTCCTGCGCTACTACGAGGACCTCGGCGAAGCGGAGGTCGCCGAGGCGCTGGGCGTCTCCCGCGGCACCGTCAGCCGCTACCTCACCCGCGCCCTGCACACCCTGCGCACGAAACTGAACGAGGAGGTCATGGCATGAACACCCCGATCGAGGACCGCCTACAGGACGACCTCCGGCACAGCGTCGCCGACATGGGCGCACCGGTCTTCCAAGCCGACGACGTGATCCGGAAGGGCCGATCCGTGCGTCTGCGCCGCACCATGTACGCGGGCGGTGCGGCGGTCGCCAGCATGGCCGCCGTCGCGGCACTGCTCGGCGCGGCGCTCGACCGTCCGGTCACCCCACCAGAACCGGCGGCCAGCCGGACCGCGACCGCCGGCCCGTCAGCGAGCGTCACCTGGCCGGGCCCCACCAGCCGTGGAATGTACCGGGACATGGTGGCCACGCTGGCCGCCGACGGCACCATCCGCCGAGGCGGCCACGTGGCCGCATACGTCCCGATACCCGAAAACGGCCGGGTCGTGAACGCCGCCGGAGTGAGCGGAGGATGGGTAGTCGAAACGGCCGGCCCCGACGCGGCGGCCGGACACATCACATCATTCCTCACCGCCTCCGGCCAGCTGCGCGACTTCGCGCCCCGGCTGGAAGGGGCCACCACCGCCTTCGCGCCCGACGGCAAGGCAATCGCCGCCTACCAGTACCCGTACCTGCACGTCTACGACCTGCCGTCGCTGACAGAGCACACCCGCATCGATGTCCGGCAGCACCCGCATGGCACCCAACTGCAGGACATGTGGCTTCGCGAAGGACGGCTCGCGGTCAGCTGGGGGACGGCCGGCGGCGCGCGCCCCGGCGCGATCACCGGCTTGGTGGCATACGACCTGGACACGGGCAAGGTGACAGTCACCGAGAACGCGGCCGTCGCGGACATCGCCGCCCGGGGCGCCTCTGCCGTCGTGTACGAAGGCGACAGCTGCCTGCGGGTGGGCCGCTTCAACGGGGCGGTGAGCCTGGACGGGACGCGAACCTGCTTCCCCGGCTGGGAGATCAGGCACGTGGCGCTGTCACCGGACGGGGTGGACACCGCGGTGTTCCTCAACCGGCCGGGCGGCCCCACCGACGGCGCGGAGCTTCGGATCATTCGCACCGAAAACCTGGCACAAGGCAGATCCGATGCAGCCGCCAGCTATCACGGCCGGCTGCGGCCGGTCCGGTGGCCGCACATCGCCTACCTGGTCGCCGCCACCGACGGACCCGAGAACGGACCCGCCGTCGTGTGCGGCGTCGCCCCACCACAATGCGACGAAGTCACGCTGCTGACCATCCCGCAGACAGTCATCGCGGACTACGCACCTTGAACGAGGCAGTTGTGCTCAGTGTTGGCATGATCAAGGCAGACTCAAGCGGTGAAGTCATCACCCCGCTCACGTTCGTGGTTGCTGCGAAGTTGGCATTCGCCGGGTTCCGGTTCCCCGAAGGTGATCGTGCTCGCCGCGCGGCGGTGCCCGCGGTTCGACCTGTCGTACCGCGATGTCGAGGGGTTGCTGGTCGAGCGCGGGGTCGAGGCCGATCACGTCACGGTCCAGCGATGGGCGCAGCCGACTCACCCCGCTGCTCGCCGACGCGGTAAGGCGGTCACTGCCGCACGGTCAGCGATCCCGGTCCGCGTTGGGTGGCGGTAGGGCTGCGAACGTCAACGTCGTTCGGGTGGGACGGTCTGGGCGACCACAGGGCGGCAGAAAGAGAACACGGTCCCACCTACGGCGGTTCGCGCTGGACCATTCGAATATTGCCCGCACATACGGCTCTACAGACATCGACGAACGAGCGAAGTCCCAGCTCAACGAGCTGGGACTTCGAAACGACGCAATCCGCATTCTGTGGGTGAACCGATGATACGGTGCTCGACACCCTTAGAACGCGATTGGCCTAGCTCAACGAGCCAGGCCAATCGGTATTTGGACACATCAGCACATGTCCGGTGGTGGACCATACCTGGCAGAATCCGAACCACATTGCAGCAGCTCACGGGCCGACCGTCACCGTACGGGCCGTCCGGACACGCCGAATGCAGCCAGTTCACGATGCGGGTGACGGGCGTCCGGGCACGACATTCGCCGTTGCCTGCCGGCCGCTCCTCCTCGGCCAGTGAGGCAGGCTACGGACCATCGTGGCGCTAGGACGAAGCCGGGGCTTCATGGACGCGACCCACTTCAGCAGGGCGTTCAAACACGCACACGTAATCTTCCCTCCGGCCTGGCGCGGCCGGAACCACCCCCGCCCCTCGGCGTAATGGTCTCTGCGCGGTCGCATTCCGGGACACGGACCGTCGATGCCGGTCTGGGCGCAGTCAGAGCGGCTGGACCATCAGTCGGTGGGGCAGTTCGACCGGCGCGACGTGTCAGCGAAAGGCGTCGATGTTGCGCGCAGCCCAGGCGGCGAAGGGGCGTGGCGATCGGCCCAGGACCCCGGCCACGTCTGGGCTGATCTGCTGCTCCCGTTCGGTCGGTGCGCCGAGGATCGCCAGCGTGCCCTCGACCACCGGTGGTGGCATGAACCGCAGCATCTGTTCACGGGCCTGGTCGGGCGTCTGCTCGACGAAGCCGATCGGCTCGCCGAGCGCGGCGGCCAGGTCGGCAACCCGTTCGCGTGGCGTGCTCAGCGCCGGGCCGGTGAGCTCGTACGTGCGGCCGTCGTGCGCGCCGTCGCGAAGGGCGACGGCGGCCACCTCCGCGATGTCGTCCGGGTCGACCACAGGCAGGCCGACGTCGCCGAACGGTGCGGCCACCGTCCGTCCGGCCCGGACCGATTCAGCCCACGCGAAGGCGTTGGAGGCGAAGCCGCCGGGGCGCAGGATCGTCCAGCCGAGGCCGGATCGGCTCACGAGGTCCTCGATGGCGTGCAGGGGTGCGTGCGACGCCGAACCGGGCCGCGTGCCGACCGCTTGCGAGGACTGCAGCACGATGCGCTTCACGCCCCCGGCCGTGGCGACCTGCAGGATTTCGGGCATGTCGAGGTTCGCCCCGGAACCCTCCACGAGCAGGAACAGAGCCTCGGCCCCGGCGAGCGCCGGGCCCAGGCTCTCCGGCCGCTCAAGGTCCGCGCGGTAGTGGCGAACTCCGTCTGGCACGGCGACCGGGCGTCGGCCACGGGACACCGCCGTCACCGCGGCACCCGACCTCGCGAGGATCGACGAGAGCGAACGGCCGACGTTCCCGGTGGCGCCTGTCACGACAAACATGTCTTGTGTCTCCAGTTCGACCGCGTCGTTCGCGCGGCTGGAGAAGACGCTAGTAGCACGGATATAGTAGGTACCTAGAGGAAAGTAATGGAGATGTGATGGAGGGCACGTGGAACGGTCGACGGACCCTGAGCTGGCGTGCCCGGTCGCACCGGTCGTCGATATCGTGTTCAGTCGTTGGACCACGCCCATCCTGTGGGTTCTCCATGAGCACGGCCGGCAGCGTTTCGTGGAGTTGGAGCGCCGGCTGACCAGCATCACGCCGAAGGTGCTCACGCAGCGGCTGCGCCAGCTCGAACGCGACGGGCTCGTCGCACGCACCTACCACGCCGAAGTGCCGCCCCGAGTCGAATACGAGATCACCGAGCTCGGCGCCAGCCTCGGCCCGCTCTTCGCGCACCTGGCCACCTGGGCCGAGGCCCGCCTCGGAGACGTGGAGCGGGCACGGCGCACCTACGACGGTGGGCGATGAGTCTGCGCCGATCTGATCATGCTGTTGAGCGGGCCGGACCTCCACGTCCACCAGCAGGCTTCGACTCCACGGTCTGCAAATCTGTGGTCGCCGAGGTGACCATGACCAGCGGTCGGCGCCACCTCCTCAGCATCCAGTTCTGATTCCGTCACCGGCGTTCAGTCCGGCCTCTGCCTGGACGTGACCGGCGCGGGCACCGGCAACGGCACGGCCGTGGTGCTGTGGACATGCCACGGCGGCAGCAATCAGCGCTGGACTCGATCCTGACCCGCAACTGAGCGCACGAGTCGGCAACAACAAAATCCGGGGATGGGATTCCGACCAGGGATTCCCACCCCATGCCTGTACCCATACTCCAGGCCCGCCCTGCCCGCTGGTCCGTGACGTAGCGGCCTACCTCGCCGCCAGCCGCCCGCACCAGCTCCCGGCTGGCAACCGGGGCCAAATCCTGATCACGTCCAGGGAGTGGATGACGGCATGGCTGAGTGCACCGGCTACACCGCCGCCCGGCGGCTGCCACGCGTGCAGTCTTGGCGATCGGAGCTGGTCGAGAAGGTCGACGAGCGGCAGCGATCGCGTCCTGCACCCCGCATGTGGTGCTCGCACACGGAGCGGACCGCCCGGACAACGCCCGCCGGATGCACGCCCTCGGACTTGCCGAGTGGCTGCCCGAGGCACGGTGGCAGGTCGACGCGGTAGCCGAGCTCATCATCCGCGTGCTGACCGAACCGGCATACCGCGACCGCGCGTACACATTGGCGACCGCATGGACCCGGACCGGACTGCCGCCGAGGCATGCATCCGCCTCGAGGCACTGCTCGGCCGGCAGGTCCACGGGAACTGATCGGGCTGCGGTGGGGTGGCCCACATCTTCCGGTGACCGCTGGCGCGCCGCCTCGGACCATCCGGCCCGACGTATCGGTGCAAGGGTCACCGGCCGGACGGGCCGCCGCGCCGCGACAACGCGGCACGGCAGACCCGAAACAGTCTGAAACTTTCGGAATCCCCAGGCCGTGCGTCGCCCCACTTTTTCGGGCTCGATATCGACATACCGACGTTCTCCCAACACGACCGACCCCACGCCACTTCGATCTGTGAAACGTCCCGCCGGTCCAGCCAACCCGGGCATGATTTCCGAAATGTTTCCGGAAGTTGTTGACAGTGCGACAAGGTGGGATCCATATTTGCGATTGACAGACATCACTGTCGGTCCGGGCCAACCGCGGCCCGGCACTCCGGTCGTCGAACGCATGACGACTGGCCCCACCACCGCGTGGTACGGCCCGCGCACGGTGGCCCGACACCACGGCCACCGACAGTCCTACCGGGTCGTATCACCCCACACCTTTTCGCCAGCCTTCACGAGGAGGAAGCACGCACATGCACGAGGCACCCATCCAACAGAAGAGCCGCAGAGGCGGCCGCCTCAGAATGCTCATCGGCGGCGCCTGCGCCGTCGTGGCGGCCGTCGCCAGCACGTTGATGGCCACCAACGCTTACGCCGAGGCCGACCGGCAGGTCTGCTCGAACACCACCGGCACGCACAACGGGTTCTACTTCTCGTTCTGGAAAGACAGTGGCGACGCCTGCATGGTGCTGCGCGAGAACGGCCGCTACTCCAGCTCCTGGAGCAGGAGCACCAACAACTGGGTCGGCGGCAAGGGTTGGGCCACCGGTAGCCGGCGGACGGTCAGCTACTCGGGCACCTACAACCCGGGCAACAACAACACCTACCTCGCCCTGTACGGGTGGACGCGAAACTCGCTGATCGAGTACTACGTTGTGGAGAACTTCGGCAGCTACAACCCGAGCAGCGGCGCTCAGCGGCTGGGCACGGTCACCACCGACGGCGGCACCTACGACATCCTGCGCAGCCAGCGGGTCAACCAGCCGTCGATCGACGGCACCGCCACGTTCTACCAGTACTGGAGCGTGCGCCAGCAGAAGCGGAGCAGTGGCACCATCACCTTCGCCAACCACGTCGACGCCTGGGCCCGCGCCGGCCTCAACCTCGGCAGCAGCTGGGCCTACCAAGTCATGGCGACCGAGGGCTACCAGAGCCAGGGAAGCTCCGACATCACCGTCCGGGAAGGCACCAACCCCGATCCTGGACCCACCACTGGTCCGCCGAGCGGTACCAGCCAGATGATTGTGGGTCAGCAGTCCGGCAGGTGTCTCGACGTCCCGAACTCGAGCACCACCAACGGCACCCAGCTCCAGTTGTACGACTGCTGGGGTGGCTCGAACCAGCGGTTCACTCACACCTCAAGCAGGCAGCTGACGGTGAACGGCAAGTGTGTGGACGCCTCAGGCACCAGCAACGGCACCGCGGTGATCCTCTATGACTGCCACGGCGGCGCGAACCAGCAGTGGAATGTCAACAACGGCACCATCACCAGCGCGCAGTCAGGGCTGTGCCTCGACGCCGGCGGCACCGGCAACGGGACGAGGATCCAACTGTACAGCTGCTGGGGCGGGTCGAACCAGCAGTGGAGCTTCCGGAACTGACCCGGCGCCACGGGGCCAGGCACGGACCGGTCTGACACCGAAGGCAGGTGCAGCTGGGGTGCCGACGATGGTCGGCACCCCAGCCTCCGTGCGGGGCCATCCGGCGGGGTGCCCGGGATGGACGGCTCCGGTCACGAGCGGGTAGATCCTGTTCCCGGCAGGTGCGCCTGGGACAGGTAGGCAGCGGCCCGGCGCAGCACCTCGTTCTCCTGCTCCAACAGCGGCCCGCCGAGCGGCGCCCTATAGCGCTCGGTCAGGCATACAGCGCGAAGTAGATCGCGATGTGGTGACAGGTCGCGGCGATCACCGTGCAGGCGTGGAACAACTCGTGGTGGCCGAACACTGCCGGCCAGGGATTCGGCCGGCGGCAGGCGAAGAGGATGGCGCCGGCGCTGTATCCGACTCCCCCGGCTGCGAGCATGATCAAGGTGGCGGGGCCTCCCGTGTGGAGGATGTCGGGAAGGATCGGGATCGCCGCCCAGCCCAGAATCAGGTAAAGCGGTGCGCTCACCCAGCGCGGTGCGTGCGGCCATAGCGTCGACAGCGCGACGCCGGCCAGTGCGCCGCCCCACACCAGCGACAGCATCACGGCGGCCTGGCCCGGCCGCAAGAGCAGTACGCAGAGCGGGGTGTAGGTGCCGGCAATGAACACGAAGATCATCGCGTGGTCGAGGCGACGCATAGTCAGATAGCCGCCCGGGCTCCATACGCGGCGGTGGTAGAGCGCACTGACGGCGAACAGGGCACACACGGTGGCGCTGTAGACCGCGGTGCTGACGACCGGCGCGACGCCAGGTCGGGACGCCGCGAGCACAACGAGGACTACGCCGCAGACCACCGCTGCGAAAGAGGCGTAGACGTGCAGCAGCCCGCGCATGCGGGGCTGGCCGAAGTCGGCGAGGGTGGCACGGTGGGCGGTCAGGGTCATGCCATCTGCCGCAATTGCGACAGGGTGCGGGTCAGCAGCCGGGAGATGTGCATCTGTGACAGGCCCAGCTGTGCGGCGATCTGTGCCTGGGTCAGCTCGGCGTCGTAGCGCATCGCGATGATGCGCCGGTCGCGTTCGGACAGGCGACCCAGTCGGTTGCGCAATAGCATCCGGTCCTCGACCGACGCCAGCGCGGGATCGAGCACCCCGAGCACGTCGGCCAGCTGCCCGTCGTCTTCTCCGTCGCCGTCGGGGCGCGGCCGGTCCAGCGACAGCAGCCGGTAGGAGTTCGCAGCCAGGCGGGCCTCGCCCACCTCCCGCTCGCTGACGCCGAGCCGTCCGGCCAGCGCTGCCGGGCTGGGGGTGCGAAGCAGCTCGTGGGTGAGCTCGTCGTTGGCCACCGCGACCTCCCGGTACAGCTCCTGGACACGGCGGGGTACCCGGATGTCCCAGGTCGTGTCGCGAAAGTGCCTGCGGATCTCGCCGAGCACGGTGGGGAACGCGTAGCCGATGAACGGGACGCCGCGGCTGGGGTCGTACTTGTCGACCGCTTTGATCAGCCCGATGGTCGCGGCCTGGGTGACGTCGTCGGCGGGCTCGCCGTGGTTGCGGAACCGGCGGGCGAGGTAACCGGCCATGGGCAGGTACCACTCGATCGCGGTGCGGCGTGCGGCCGCCCTGGCAGGGTCGCCGGCAGGCATCGCGTGCAGCAGGACCAGCAGCGGATCGGTCTCGCGCAGTTCACCCAAGCCGGCTTCCACGCCGGTGCCGCGGGTCCGCGTTCGCGGCTGCCACTGATCGGTGCGCTCAGGCGACCTCGCGTACCCGCAGGCGGGCGACCGGTGTCGGCTCGCGGTAGGCCGGGCGACCACGTACGGCACGGTCAGGAGTGCCGTGCTCGCCGTCGGGGGGTGGTTGATGCGGTCGTGGCCGTAGGCGATGTCGACCATCGCGTTCACGTTCCTTCACTGTGGCCGTGGATCAGGCTCTCGCGGCGTCTGCGCGGGAGTCTTTCGCAGGGGCGACAGGCACGTGCCGGGCGGACCGCCTGGTGATGGCGGTGCGCGGGTTCCGGTCGGGAGGGGTCGCGGATAGGCGGCGGAGGACGGCCCCCAGGAATCCGGGCGACGTCCGTACTGTACGCCCGTTTTGCCGTCAAGTGTTAGTGGGCCGAGCAGGTCCGTCCGGATGTTCGCGGGACGCAGGTGAGCCGTATCCCTACTGCGCACCCTCGATCGGCGACTGAACGCGGCGAAGGACTCTTCCCGCCCAAGGAAGCGCGCTCCGCACTTGAGCCGCACGAGCGCAGGCCACTGACCGGCGACGACGCGCCAGGCATGTAAGGAGCAAGGTCGGATTGACTCATTGACGGGGGGGGCATTTGTGGAGCAGATTTGCCCACCAACAATCGAAGAAGCTCGCTAGCATGATCGCTAGCGAGCTTCTGACCTGCGTACATCTGTGGGCGATACTGGGATCGAACCAGTGACCTCTTCCGTGTGAAGGAAGCGCGCTCCCGCTGCGCCAATCGCCCGCAACGGAATGGAACTCTACAGCACCCGCGGTACCTCGCGCATCTCGGTACCCCTCCCGCGTGTCGTACCCGACAAACCCCCCGAAACAGCACGAGACGAGGTGCTCATCGCGAGCACCTCGTCGGAGTGCTGACCGGATGTCCGGTCGGAGTTGCCTGGCTCAGGGAGTGATCATCAGGGCTGACCGTCGCTGGTCAGCTGCTGATCATCGACCGGCGAGCAGCCGGTTGACCGCTGCGTCGACGTCGAGGTGGTCGGTCTCGCGACCGCGGGGTACCACGACGTAGGTGCGGCGCAGGAAGCGTACGAGCACGCTTCGTGGGACTTCGAAGAGCGCGTTGCCGTCGGGCGACGACAGGGCGAGCGCGACGAAGTCGCCGCGCGGGGTGGCCCAGGGCCAGACCCGCACGTCGCCGATGCCGGCCGGTTCGTCGAGTCCGGTGACCAGGAGTTCGCGGGCGAACGACCAGCTCACCGCCTCGCCGCCGGCGGATTCGGCGTGGAAGAGCACATGCACCGCGTACGGGTCGACCGGGTCGTAGCGAAGACTCGCCCGCACCGGAAGCGAGGTCGCGTCGGGCGCGACCAGCCGCAACGATGTCTCGACCTCGACGGTCGTAGGACGGATAGCACTCATGGACGTACTCCCCCCGGCACTGCGGCGGAGCTTGACCGCCCCGCCCCTCCCATACTCAAGGTGACCCTCCCCTATACGCTCCGTCATCGTACGATCTCACCCGATAGCGGGAAGATCGATGATTACGTGGGCACGGACCCACCACAGGGAGTAAGATGCCGTGCTTTTGCCCGGTATTGCCGATCGTGCGATGCCGGCCAAGACCGTCGACACACTCCGGTAACGTCCAGTCATCGGGGTTGGTGACGGGTGATTCCGCGACCCCGGCGACATGGGCGACAAGGGTGTGGAGATGAGCGACAAACCGGACTTTCCACGGGGCTCCAGTACCTGGCGGGACCGGGCACGGATAGCGCATCAGACCGTTCGGGCTAATCCGACCGGGGCAGCCGTCCTCAAAGTGATCATCGGAGCGCTCGGTGCCGTGGTCGTGGCGATCGGCATCCTGCTGATCCCGCTGCCGGGGCCGGGCTGGCTGATCGTGATCGGCGGTCTGGCGATCTGGGCGATCGAGTTCGTGTGGGCGCGGCACCTGCTGCAGTTCACCAAGGACAAGGTGCGCGGCTGGACCGAGTGGGTCAAACGCCAGTCGCTGCTGGTACGCCTGCTGATCGGGCTGGCCGGGCTGGTGTTCGTGGCCGCGGTGCTCGTCACCACGCTGCGCTACAGCTTCGGCATCGACGTGGTCAGCCAGGCCTGGGGCTACGTCACCACGCACTGAGATCGCCCCGACACCCGCTGACACCGCACGGAAACATGCCGGAAGCAGGCGCGTGACCACCGGTGAGAGGCGCGGCCGAGCGCTCCGGACAGCGGGGCCCGTACGTCCGGAGGACTTGACCGGACGCCCAGCAAGCGGTGTGATCAGTGTGATCCGGCCGCGCCCGTCAACCTCCCCAGGTCAGCGCGGCCGGGTCCGTGCGTTGTGGCTGATCCGCGGCTCAGCGGCCCATCTTCTCGATGATCGGCTGCAGGTCGCGCCGTTCGATCGCCGCCGCCATCAGCTCCGGGAACGCGTCCGGTGTGCACGCGAACGACGGCACCCCCATCGCCGCCAGGGCAGCGGCGTTGCTGTGGTCGTACGAAGGCTGGCCTTCATCGGACAGTGCGAGCAGGACGATCACCTGCACCCCGGCAGCGGTCATCGCGGCGACGCGGCGCAGCATCTCCGCGCGCACCCCGCCCTCGTACAGGTCGCTGATGAGGATGAAGATGCTGTCCCGGGGCCGGGTGATCAGACCCTGGCAGTACGCGATGGCCCGGTTGATGTCGGTGCCGCCGCCCAGCTGCGTGCCGAACAGCACCTCGACCGGGTCGTGCAGCTGGTCGGTGAGGTCCACGACCGCGGTGTCGAACACCACCAGTGATGTGCGCAGGCTTTTCATCGACGCGAGCACCGCGGCGAACACTCCGGAGTAGACCACCGACGCCGCCATCGAACCGGACTGGTCCACGCACAGCACCACGTCACGGTGCACGGCCTTGGTGGACCGGCCGTAGCCGATGAGCCGCTCCGGCACCACGGTGCGGTGTTCGGCCTGGTAGTGCTTGAGGTTGGCGCGGATGGTGCGGTTCCAGTCGATGTCGCGGTGGCGCGGGCGGGTGATCCGGGCGGCGCGGTTGAGCGCGCCGGTGACCGCGGCCCGGGTGCGCTGCGCGACCCGGCGCTCCAGCTCCGCGACGACCTTCGCCACGACCATGCGCGCGGTGGTGCGGGCCTTGTCCGGCATCACCTTGTTCAGCGACAGCAGCGTGCCGACCAGGTGCACGTCCGGTTCGACGGCCTCCAGCATCTCCGGTTCGACCAGCAGCCGGGTCAGGTTCAGCCGCTCGATCGCGTCGGCCTGCATCACCTGCACCACCGTGGACGGGAAGTACTGCCGGATGTCGCCGAGCCACCGCGCCACCTTCGGCGCGGAGCCGCCCAGCCCGGCGCTGCGCCCGGACCCGCCCTCACCGCCGCCGTCGCGGTACAGCGCGGCCAGAGCCTCGTCCATGCCCTTGTCCACACCGGCCAGCGTCACCCCGGTGCCCTCGGCCCCCTCGCCGCCGAGCACCAGCCGCCACCGGCGCATCCGCTCGTCGTCGCTCACCGTGCTCCCCTTCCCGCTGCCAGCAGCAGTTCCAGCGTCGGCAGCACCCGCGCGACCCGCGCCAGGTCCAGCTCAAAATCGTCCACATCAGACCTCGGTCGGGTGCCGCCGCTGCCCAGCCGCCGGACCTGCTCGCCGACCGCCCGCCGTTCCGGGGCCGCGAACGCGGCGAAGGTACGCCGCAGCAGCGGCAGCACCGCCGTGAACACGTCCGGGGCCAACCCGGACAGCCAGCGGTCGGTCAGGGTCAGCAGCGCCTCGTCGTGCACCAGCAGCAGTCCCCCGCCCGACAGGAAGCCCTCGACATACCCGGCCGCCGTGACCGGCGGCACGCCGACGGTCAGCGCGCGGGCCAGCCGCAGTTCGGCGGCGTCGGCGTCGAGGGTGCCCGCGTCGCGCAGCATCCGCAGCAGCCGACCGGCGAGCAGGCCGGGCAGGTCCGGCCGGTCGACGAGCCTGGCCAGGGTGTCCAGCCACTCCGCGCGCAGCGGCAGCCGCTCGGCGAGCAGGCTCAGCGCCTCGTGCGTGGTGTCCAGGTGGGTGCGCATGGCACGGGCCGCGTCGTCGTCGAGGCCGGTCAGCGCGCCGGGCAGGCCCAGCCGGATCCGGGTGACCAGCCCGGTCAGCACCTCGGCGAGCGCGTCGGTGCTGGTGGCGCGGACGTCGCCGTAGCGCAGGGTGCGGGCCAGCGCGGGCACGGCCGCCATGAGCTGCGCGACGTCGGTGTCGAGCGCCGCCCGGTCGGACAGCTGCCGCAGCACTGCGGGCTGCGCGTCGGGCAGCTGCGCGAGCAGGCACGACTCCAGCAGCCCGGTCAGCGCGGCCAGGTCGGCTTCCGCGGCGGCCTCGACGGCCTTGGCGGTCGCGGCCTGCTCCACGGTGGTGCCGTAGGCGCTGGCGGCGATGAGGTCGACCGCGTACTCCGGGTGCCATTGCAGCTGCCAGGACTCCCAGAAGGTGCCCTTGCCGGACTTGCGCTGCACGGGGGTGCCCCAGCCGACGCCGAGCAGGCGCAGCCGGTGCAGCAGCCGGCTGCGTTCCAGGTCGTTCGGTTTGCGCAGGTCGAGGTCGTGGTCGGTGACCAGGGCCTGCTGGGCGAGCTTCAACCGGCGGGCGATCGCGTCCAGGTCGCGGGCCAGCGGCACCGCAGGGGCATCCGGGGGTACGGCGCCCAGCCGCTCCCCCACCACGACCCGCCGCTGCACCAGCTCCAGGCGGGTGTCGTCGCCCTCGCACAGCACCGCCCGGGTCGCCTCGGTCACCTCGGCCAGGCCGGGCACCGGCCGTCCCCGCAGCACGGCCAGGGTGTCGGCCAGGCGCGCCGACTCGATGACGTGCGCGCTGGAGACCGCGATGTCCTCGTCGCGCAGCACCCCGGCGACGCCGACGAGCCAGCGCTCGACCGGGGAGTCCTCGGCCGTGAACAGGTGGTGGTACCAGCCGGGCGCGGTGACGCCCGCGCCGTAGCCGCTCCACGACGCCAGCCGCCCGTGCGTCCACGGCACCCACGTCACCGTCGCCGGGACGCTCGGCAGGCCCTTGAGCAGCGCCGCGTCGTCCTTCGCGGGCGGCAGGTCACCGGCCAGCGCGGGCACGTGCCACGCCCCGCAGACCACCGCGACGCGCTGGTGGCCCTCCTTCAGGGCGGCGCGCAGCGCCTGACGCATGTACGCCTCACGCACCAGGTCCTCGGCGATCGCCGGCGCGACCTCGCGGACCGCCGCCATCGCCTCGGCCACGGCCTCGAACGGCGGCACGTCGCGCCGGTGCTCGATCACGTCCTCCCACCAGCGCTCCGGATCGTCGTACCCGGCCGCGTGCGCGAGCCCCGCGATCGGGTCGATCCGCAACTCCTCTTCAGGGTCGTCGGCGGCAGTGCCCGGCTCCCCGTGCCCGGTGGGCGCCTGCGACCCCGCCGTCGCGACATCAGGCCCGGCCGCCGGCTCCTGACCGGCAGGCGCACCGGTGGCCGACGGCTCTGCCGTGGGGGCGGTCCCGTCCAGCGGGCCGGCCGGTTCGGCGGCGCGGGCCGCGAAGCGGTGGCCGGCGGGCAGGTCGCAGAAGCGCAGCGGCACGTCGTGGGCCACGGACCAGCGCAGCGCCTGCCACTCCGGCGAGAACACCGCGAACGGCCAGAACGACGCGTTGCGGCCCTGCTCGCCCTTGGCCGCGTTCGTCGGGTACGCCAGCAGCGCCACCGGCGGTTCGAGCCGCTCGTCGGCGGCCAGCGCGACCAGGCCGTCGGCCTCGGGCGGGCCCTCCACCAGGATGATGTCGGGCTTCAGTTCGTCCAGCGCCCGCACCAGGGCCCGGGCCGAACCCGGGCCGTGGTGGCGGATGCCGAACACGTGCACCCGGTCGGTGCTCACTCCGCCTCCCGGGCGGCGCGGTAGAAGTCCTTCCAGCCGTCGCGCTCACGCGCCACGGTCTCCAGGTACTCGCGCCAGATCACGGCGTCGGAGACGGGGTCGCGGACCACGGCCCCGCGGATACCCGCCGCGACGTCGGCGGCGCGCACGGTGCCGTCGCCGAAGTGCGAGGCCAGGGCCATGCCGCTGGTCATCACCGAGATCGCCTCGGCGGTGGACAGGGTGCCGCTGGGGCTCTTCAGCTTGGTGCGCCCGTCGGCGGTCAGTCCTTCGCGCAGCTCCCGGAACACGGTCACCACGCGGCGGATCTCGCTGATCGCGTCCGGCACCGCGGGCAGCTCCAGGGCCTTGCCCAGCGACGCGACCCGCTGCGAAACGATCTCGACCTCCTCCTCGACGGTGCCCGGCACCGGCAGCACGACGGTGTTGAACCGCCGCCGCAGCGCGCTGGACAGCTCGTTGACGCCCCGGTCGCGGTCGTTGGCGGTCGCGATGACGTTGAAGCCCTTGACCGCCTGCACCTCCTCGCCCAGCTCCGGCACCGGCAGCGTCTTCTCCGACAGGATCGTCAGCAGCGTGTCCTGCACATCGGACGGCACCCGGGTCAGCTCCTCGATCCGGGCGATCGCGCCGGTGCGCATCGCGCGCATCACCGGGCTGGCCACCACCGCACCGGCGGTCGGGCCCTCGGCGAGCAGCCGCGCGTAGTTCCAGCCGTACCGCATCGCCTCCTCCGGGGTGCCCGCGGTGCCCTGGACCAGCAGCGTCGAGTCGCCGCTGATCGCCGCAGCCAGGTGCTCCGACACCCACGTCTTGGCGGTGCCGGGCACGCCGAGCAGCAGCAGCGCCCGGTCGGTGGCCAGCGTCGCCACGGCCACCTCCATCAGCCGGCGCGGCCCGATGTACTTGGCGCTGACGTCCTTGCCGTCGCCGAGCAGGTACGTCACCACGGCCTGCGGGGACAGCCGCCAGCCGGGCGGGCGCGGCAGGTCGTCGGCCGTGGCGAGCTGCTCCAGCTCGGCGGCGTAGAGCTGCTCGGCGTGCGGGCGCAGCACCGTGGGCGTGGCGTCGAGGGTGGCGGTCATGAAAGCTCCCGAGTGATGTCGTGGCGGATCTGCAGCATGGTGATGAAGCGGGCCAGCAGCTGCTGGTCCGGGATCGGCAGGGAGTCGTGCAGGGCGCGGGCCCGCGGCGCGTACGCCGGGTCGAAGCCCCATTCGGCGTGGCGCAGCAGCTGCCACCAGCCCGAGCGGCGGCGCTCGGCGTCGGCCAGGCACTCCAGCACCGCCTCGGCGACCGGCGCGGCCCACGGCGTGGGCAGCACGTCGAGCAGCCGGGTGGCGATGTCGGCCTTGCGCCGCAGTTGCGCGGCGATCAGTTCAGCCAGGTCCTGCTCGGGCATGACGGCGGCGAGTTCCCGCAGCTCGTTCATGTCTCGGCGGCCGAGTCCCTCGTGGATGAGCACGGCGGCCCAGGCTCCGTCGCGCTGGGTGATCGCGGCGCGGGTGAGCCCGGCGTGCAGCACCGGGCCCCAGGTGTCGTCGAACTTGCGGCCCAGCAGCCCGGCCGGGGTGTCGTCGAACGCCGTCCAGCAGTCCAGCGGCGCGTACTCGATGATCTGGCGCAGCCAGTGGGTGCGCTCGCCGACGCTCTGCGGCGGTTTGACGCTGATCCCGTCGCGGCGCATCGACTCGTCGCACTCGGCCGGTGCCGTCGCGACCAGCTTGCGCGCGGCGACGTGCACGCAGGCCAGCGCCCGTTCGGCCATGCGCTGCCGCCAGGCTGACCCGGGCAGCACGGCGAGCAGCCTCGCGGCGGCCTCGCGGACCTGCGCGCGCCGGTCGTCGAGGGCCTTCTCCAGCCACTGCTCGTCGTCGGGCCCGAGCCCGGCGGCGCAGGCGGCGATCAGCGCGGCCAGATCGGACGCCTTCTCCTGCGGCCACGCCTCCAGCAGCAGGTCCCGCCCGGCGGCGGCGTCGCGGGCGCGCAGCTCGCCGAGGTGGCGGACCCGGTCGGCAGCCCGGCCGGTGTCCCAGTCGGCGGGCTGCGCCGCGTCCTCCGGCTGCGCGGCCCAGGCCCAGCGGCCCGGCCCCTGCAGGGCCAGCCAGTTCAGCCGCGTCCCGCCGACGGCGCGCACCGCGGGGCGTACCGAGGAGTCGGAACTGCCCAGGTCCAGCAGCGCGACCAGCAGGCCCGGCTCGGCGAGCAGGCCACGCCCGGCGGCGATACGCAGCCACTCGCCGGCCAGTTCGCGGGTCGTGGTCCGGTCCAGTTCGGCGTCCCCGCCGGACAGCAGGGCCGCGAGCCGCTGCTGCGCGGCGGCCGACGCGTACGGCACGGTCTCGGCCGCGGCCGGGTCGGGGCGCTGCGGACGGGCGGGGACCTGCCCCGCGCGGCGGGCGACGGTCACCGTGGCCGCGGCGGACAGCAGCCCCTCGGGGTCCAGTTCGGTGCCGAGCGAGGCCAGCACCTCGGACAGCGGGCCGTCCACGCCGGTCAGCACCGGCCGCCGCCGGTCGGTGCCGACAAGCGCGCTGGACATCAGATCGGACCAGATGCTCGTGTTCATGCCAGCCGTCCCTTCGACCGCGCGCCGTAGATATAGGGAGTCATGCGCGGACCACCTCCGTGCCGTCGTACACCGCGAGCGGCCGCAGCCCGGCGGGTCCCCACTCGGCGGCGAGGGTGATCTCGTGTCCGCCCGCGACGGCGGCCAGCCGCCACGGCTCGCCGAGCGCCGGGTCCAGGGGCAGCGCGTCGCCGTCGGGGTCGACCAGGTGCCAGGGGGTGCCGGGGGCGAGCACGCCGCGCACCAGCACCGGCCACTGGAACAGCCACGGGTCGCCGGCCAGCGCGGCGCCGACCTCGTCGAGCGCCTGCGCGACGGTCTGCGCCGGGCCGGGTGCCGGGCACGGCGCGGGTGCGCCGTGACGCGCGGCGATCAGGGCCCGCAGTGGGGCCGCACCGGGGTAATAGGTCAGTTCGGCGTCGAGTTCGGTGCCGAGCACGAGGTCGACGGGCAGGGCCTGGCCGGGCATCGCGAACGACAGCACCAGCGCGGGGCGTCCGGTGTCGCGGCCGCGCAGCCATACCCGGCGGCTGGTCAGCTTGTCCTCGGTGTCGTCGCGGGTGCCGACGACCTGCCACCGGTCGCGCACCGGGGCTGAGGCCAGGACCTGCTCGGTGGGCACGGCCTGGCCGACGCGGCTCTGCACGGTCGCGGCCAGGTCCTCCGGCAGCGCCTCGGGATTCGCGGCGGCGCCCGACAGCAGGTGCAGCAGTGACAGCTCGGCCAGCAGGCGCTGCTCCCAGCCGGGCCCGGAGCTGGGCACCGGGGCCAGGCGGCGCACCGCACCGGCCAGACCCGGGGCCTGGGCGTCGACGAGCCGGGCCGCGACCTGCTCGAACGGGCGGTAGCCGGCCTGGTCGAGCCCGGCGATGCCGTGCCGGACCTGATCGGACAGCCAGGTGCGCAGCTCGGCGATGCCCGCGGCGACGGACTCGGCGCGTTTGTCGGCGCGGCGCTGCGCGGCCCGCTCCTGGGCCTCGGTGCGCGGCGCGGCGGCCTGCTGGGCCTTCTTCTCGGCGCGGGCCCCGCGGGAGGTGGTCCAGTCGGTCATGAACTGCGGGGGCTCGTCGGCCGCGACCTGGCCCGACGACCAGCGCAGCAGCAGCGCGAGCGCGTGTTTGCAGGGGAACTTGCGGCTCGGGCAGGAGCAGCGGTAGGCGGGCTCGTCCAGATCCACGCAGATCTGGTACGGCGTGCTGCCGCTGCCCTTGCACAGGCCCCACAGCCCCGCCGGGGTGCCGCCGTGGCCGGTGGCACTCCAGCCGGACGCCCCGGCGAGTTTGCGGGCCGCGGCGAAACTCGACGCGTCGGGGGCCAGCCCCTGAACCTGTTCGGCGGTCCAGGGCGGCTCGGTCGGTTCGGACATGCGCGCCACCGTAGCCACCCCGTCCGACAACGACGGTCGCGGCCCGTGCAACCCACGCGCCACCTGTTCGCATGAAGTCGGCATGAGCGACAGTCACGAACAAGACCACCGACCGGAGGGCGGATGAACGACTTCCGCGAGTACGCCGGCTCCCGGCGGGCCGCCCTGCGCCGCACGGCGTACCTGCTGTGCGGGGACTGGCACCAGGCCGACGACCTGGTCCAGGACGCCCTGGCCGGGCTGTTCGTGCACTGGCGGCGGGTGCGGGCCGGCGGCGACGTCGACCCGTACGTGCGCCGCATGCTCGTCAACGGCTACCTAGCCACGCACCGCCGCAAGTGGCGGCGCGAGGTGGCCACCGCCGACCTGCCCGACACGGCGGTCGCCGACCCGCACGACGACGGCACCCGCGACGTCCTGTTGCGGGCGCTGGCGCAGTTGCACCCGTCGCAGCGCGCGGTCGTGGTGCTGCGCTACTGGGAGGACCTGTCGGTCGAGCAGACCGCGGCGGCGCTGGGGTGCAGCACGGGCAACGTCAAGAGTCAGGCCTCCCGTGGCCTGGCGCACCTACGCGAGGCGCTGGCACGCTCCGGCGCCCTGGAAGGAGAACCCGCATGAGCGAAGACGAGGACGTCCGATCGGCCCTGTCCACGCTGGTCGCCGACGAACCGGACCTGCCCGGCGGCACGGCTGACATCGAGCGGCGCGGGGTGCGCCGCCGCAACCGCCGATACGCGGTGATCGGCGCGCTCGCGCTGACGCCGCTGCTGGCCGGGGCGGTCGCCGTGGCGGTCTGGCCGAGCGCACCGCCCGCGCAGGTCACCGCGCAGGTGTCGCCGTCGCCGGAGCCGGTGTTCGACCCGAACGCCGGCTCGCAGCTGGCCGTGGGCTTCCCGCTGGGCAGCGCGGTAGACGCCGTGGCGGGTGCGCTGCCGGCCGGGGTCGCGCTGGCCGAACTGCCGATGGACCTCGGCTGGGGCGAGGGCGGCACGCTGGTGCTGCCGCTGGCCTCCGGTGGCACGTTGACGGTGACGGTGACCGGCGGCTCCTGCCTGGTCGACACGGAGCGGCTGACGCCCGCGCAGGCCACGGCCACCGCGGACGCGGTCTGTGCGGCCTGGGTGGCGGCTGGTTCACCGCCGGTGCTGCCCGCCGACCCGAACGCTTCGCAACGCCCGGACCTCGCCGCGCAGTGACAGGCCGGCCGCGCCTGGCCGGCCGCTGAACCGCCTCGCGACACTGCGACTGTTCCCGGTCGCCGAACCGTTCCGCCACACCGCGGCCGTTCCCGGCCGCTGATCCGTCACATGGCGGCCAGACGTGGCCGCAGGCGTATTCGTACCGCGTCGTGTCAGGACGCGGGCGGGAGGGTCCGTCCGGCGCCGGGCGGACGTTCCCGTTTCCACCGGCAGGCGTGGCGATGGTCGCCCGGCGCAGGACCGACTCGGGCTACACCGAGCCTGGACTGCCCGGTTCCGGGCCGGCCCAGACTCCGCCGGGCGAGGCCTGCATTGCCACGCCTGGCTGCGGCACCGGTGGGGGTTCGAGCAGCTTGGCGCGGTCGTCGGGCAGCCGGGTGCGCGCGGGGTCCAGGAAGTCGATCAGGTCGATCAGCGCGTGCTGGGCCCGGATCAGCCGTTCGTTGCCCGCCCAGTCCTGCGCGACGACCTCCGCGACGTCGTCGACCAGGCGGCGGAACCAACGGCGGAACTCGTCGCTGTTGTCCAGCTGCGAGCAGAACGCCGGGTAGGTCATGCTGTCGGCCCGGCCGCCGGTGCTGACGATCATCAGCTCGCCGATGGCGCGTTGCTGCCCCTTGAACAGGCGGAAGTGGTCGCCCGGCAGCTTCAACGAGGAGAACGCGGAGCCGACCAGGTTGAGGTGCCGGTGGAAGGTGCGGTTGCTGTCCTCGTCACCGAGGTCGAGGAAGCGCAGGTCACGCCGGATGATCTCGACCCAGCAGAAGTAGTCGGCCAGCACGTAGACGGTGTAGTCGCGGGCGTAGCGGCGCTCGTCCTCGTCCGGGTGGTTCAGGTATTCGCGCATGTAGACGCCGCCGACGGCGTTGTGCAGGCGCGACTGCAGGTTGAACGCGGCCAGCAGCAGCGGCTCGCGGTAGCGGCTGATCACCTCCTGCGCCTGCTCGGCCTTGCTGGCCTCGTGGCGTTCGGCCGCCAGCCGGTGCTCGAACATGGCGTTGCGGCGCGCCGACCAGGTGGTCATGACGCCGGCGACGATCGCGCCGAGCACGGACAGTGCCGCCGAGACCACGGTGACGATGTCGCCCATCGATGACCCTCCAGGTATGAGGCCGAATCCGTGCGACAGTGTGCCGGGCGGCCGACGACCGTGCCAAGCCGGTGCACCCAAAGCAAGCACTCCATCGCCATAAGTGACCTTGTCCACAATGGACATCCACCGCAGTGGACAGGAACTCAAGAGCCGACTAGGTTCACTGCCCGGAGGCATTGTCAGATAGCGACCTGTGGCGTGTCATGGTTCCGCTTCGTGCACCGGTTGGCCCCCGGGACACGATGGTGACGTCGCGGTGAGCCGTACCTTGGACGTGGTCAGTGTGAGAAACCGTGGCTGGAGCATTCGCGCCAAGATCATGACCCTGGCAGTGGTGCCATTGGTGGCGATCACCGGCCTCTCCGTCTTCGGAGTGGCGGTCAGCGCGGGCGACGCGCTGAACCTGCTGGCCGCGCGCAACTACGAGCAGGTCTTCGGCGGCTTCGGCGAGCGCCTCATGGTCGAGATCCAGAAGGAGCGGCGGCTGTCGGTCGCCGAGAAGCCCGGCTCGACCGTGCTCGGCGACCAGCGCAAGGCCACCGACGAGCGCGAGCAGCAGTTCCGCGGCAGCCTGAGCAGCAGCAAGCTGCGCGACGAACTGCCCGCCGACCAGCTCCAGAACGTCGACGCCTTCGTCGCCGCCCTGAACAAGCTGCCCCAGCTGCGCCTGGACGTCGACAGCGGCAAGGCCGAGCCCGCCGGGGTCGTGCGCGACTACTCCACGATCGTCGACACGCTCTACCGGGCCTTCACCCCGATGACCAAGCTGGCCGACCCCGACCTGGCCGAACTCGCCCACGGCATCTTCGCGATCAGCCGCGCCCGCGAGATGATGGCCCGCGAGGACGCCGTCATCACCAGCGTCGTCGTCGACGGCAAGGTCACCGTCGCCGAGCAGAACTACCTGCTGCGCACCATCGGCGCCCGCCGCCAGGTCCACGACGAGGCGCTGGGCTCGCTGCCCTCGCCGCACAACGAGCAGTTCCGGCAGATCTTCGACAGCGAGACCTACCGCACCCTGTACGCCATGGAGGAGACGCTCTCCACCACGCGTCCCGGCAAGGTCCTGATCGACGCCGCGATCTGGCGCAGCACCAACGACGCCATCTACAAGCAGCTCGACGCCACCGAGGGCGCGGCCGCCGGGGCGACCTCCGACCTGGCCAACGAGCTGGGCATCGCGGCCTTCGCGCAGACCATCGTCGCCGCCCTGCTCGGCCTGCTCTGCGCGGCGATCTCCCTGGTCCTGGCCCTGCGCACCGGCCGCTCCGTGGTCCGCCGCCTGGAGCGCCTGCGCGTGTCGGCCCTCGAGGTCGCCCACGAGCGCCTGCCTCGCGCCATCGCCGCGCTGCGCCAGCCCGGCGCGCTGGTCAACGACCCTTCGCTGACCGACGTGCCGCTGGTCGCCGTCGGCACCGACGAGGTCGGCCAGGTCGGCCACGCCTTCGGCGCGGTGCAGCGCACCGCGGTGCGCGCCGCCGTCGACGAGGCCGTGCTGCGCCGCGGCATCAGCGAGGTCTTCCTCAACATCGCCCGCCGTTCGCAGGCGCTGCTGCACCGCCAGCTGACCCTGCTCGACCGGATGGAGCGGCGCACCACCGAGCCGCAGGAGCTGGAAGACCTGTTCCGGCTCGACCACATGGCCACCCGCATGCGCCGCCACGCCGAGGCGCTGGTCATCCTCGCCGGCGCGGCTCCCGGCCGCGGCTGGCGGCACCCGGTGCCGGTCATCGACGTGGTGCGCGGCGCGACCTCCGAGATCGAGGACTACCAGCGGGTCACCATCGACCGCCTGCCCGACGTGAAGATCGTGGGCCGGGCCGTCGGCGACGTCATCCACCTGCTGGCCGAGCTGCTGGAGAACTCCACCTCGTTCGCCCCGCCGCACACCCGGGTGCGGGTATTCGCCGAGCAGGTCGGCAACGGCCTCGCCCTGCATGTCGAGGACCGCGGCCTGGGCATGAGCGACGCCGAGCTGGCCGAGGCCAACGGCAAGCTCGCCGAGCCGCCCGCGTTCGACCCCGCCAGCAGCTCCCGCCTGGGCCTGCTCGTGGTCGCCCGGCTGGCCGCCCGGCAGGGCATCACCGTGCGGCTGCGCTCGTCGTCGTACGGCGGCATCACGGCCGTCGTGGTCATCCCCGCCGAGCTGGCCCTGACCGACCCGACCGACAAGGCTGAGCCGCTGGGCATCTTCGCCCCGCGCGCCCCCCGCGCGGTCGAGGCGGCCGCGGCCGCGCCGGTCGAGGAGCAGACCGTCGACCTGGGCAACGGCGGCGGCGACGAGACCACCACGGTGTTGCCCAAGCGGGTGCGCAAGGCGAGCGTCGAGACCGCCCCCGCCGCCGAGGAGACCACGATCTCCCTCGGCGAGTCCGCCCCGGTCCCCCGCCAGCGCAGCGCCGACCAGGTCCGGACGATGATGTCCGCGTTCCAGTCGGGTACCGTGCGCGGGCGTGCGAAGGCCAGCACCGAGAGCACCCCCAGCGGGGACGAACCCGCCACAGCACAGACCCCGCAAGACAGCGCCGGTATGGAAGACAGCTCCACCCTGGAAGGACGTGCCTGACGTGGTACCGACGACGACCCGACCCGCGACCGACTGGCTGCTCGACGACCTGCTCGCCCGAGTGCCACAGGCCCGCTGCGCCGTCGTGCTCTCCGTCGACGGCCTGCTCACCGGAGCCTCCAGCGGACTGTCCCGCGACGACGCCGAGCACCTGTCGGCGGTCGCGTCCGGGTTCTCCAGTCTCGCCACCGCCACCGGCCAGCGCTTCAAGGGCGGCCAGGTGCGCCAGACCATCGTCGAGATGGAAGAGGCGTTCCTGCTGGTGAGCACGGCCGGGCAGGGCTCCTGCCTGGCGGTGCTGGCCGACCCGGACAGCGACCTGGGCATCCTGGCGTACGAGATGGCCATGCTGGCGACCCGCGTGGGCACGCACCTGGCCACACCGTCCCGGCCGGGCACCGATGTCCACTGACCCGCTCGACGGTGTCGAGGAAGGCCCGGCCTGGTGGGATCACGAGGCCGGCCCGGTGGTGCGCCCCTACATGGTCACCGGCGGGCGGGTCCGGCCCGTCACCGTCGACTTCGACCTGATCACCTACCTGGTGGCCACGGCGACGCTCGCCGCGGACACCCCCAGCCCGGAGCACCAGGCGATCCTGGCGCTGACCCAGGAGCCCCGCGCGGTGGCCGAGGTGGCCTCCCGCGTGGACCTGCCCCTGGGTGTCGTCCGTGTGCTGCTGTGTGATCTGCTTTCGGACGGGCTGATCGCCCGCTACGATCCTCCCCCCACAGACCATCTCCCCAACGTCGAAACCCTGCAGGCGGTGATCCATGGACTCCGTGCGCTCTGAAACGGCACCGGTCCCCCAGGCGCTCAAGATCCTGGTCGCCGGAGGCTTCGGCGCCGGCAAGACCACCCTGGTCGGCGCGGTCAGTGAGATCGCTCCACTGCGGACCGAGGAAGTGCTGACCACCGCGGGCGTCGGCACCGACGACACCACCGGGGTCGCCACCAAGACCACCACGACGGTGGCGATGGACTTCGGCCGGATCACCATCAACCCGAGCCTGGTGCTGTACCTGTTCGGCACCCCCGGGCAGAACCGGTTCTGGTTCCTGTGGGACGAGCTGGCCACCGGCGCGCTGGGCGCGGTGGTGCTGGCCGACACCCGGCGGCTGGCCGACTCGTTCGCCGCGATCGACTACTTCGAGCAGCGCAACACGCCGTTCGTCATCGCGGTGAACTGCTTCGACAACGACCAGCGCTACACCGCCGAGCAGGTGCGCGAGGCGCTGGACGTGGACGGCCACGTGCCGGTGCTGCTCACCGACGCCCGCGACCGGATGTCGGTGAAGAACGTGCTGATCACGCTGGTCGAGCACGTGCTGACGATGGTCCGCAGCTCCGTCCCGGCCTGACCTGCACGACAGACGCCGGCAGGTGCGCCCCGCGCGCGCCTGCCGGCGTCTTCGCGTTCACTTCTTGCGGCGGATCACCAGGAAGACCACGCCGACGATGATCGCGATGACGACGAGGCAGCAGATCAGCCCGAAGATGCCGCCGAAGCCGAAACTGATGCCCTTCTTCTTGCGCACCACGTCGGCGACGCCGGACTCCTCGGCCCACGCGACCGCGGGCACGAGGACACTGGCCAGGAAACCGGCCACCAACGCGGCCCAAACACGAGAGATACGTTCCATGCGCGCCAGCGTAGAGGGCACGCGCCACGGTGGGTCCGCACTACGTCGGCATTCTGCTACCGTCGCGCCTGTGGATGATCTTGAGATTCGCCGGGCCGCGCTCGCCGACGTGCCCGTCATCGTCGCGATGCTCGCCGACGACCCGCTCGGCGCGACCCGTGAGGGCGACCCGGCCGATCCCGCGTACGCCATGGCTTTCGCCGCGATCGACGCCGACCCGCACCAGCTGCTGGCCGTCGCCGAACGCGGCGGCGAGGTCGTCGGCACGCTGCAGGTCACCGTCATCCCGGGGCTCAGCCGCCGCGGCATGAGCCGGGCCCTGATCGAGGCCGTACGGGTACGCGCCGGCCAGCGCGGCCACGGCACCGGCCGGCAGCTGGTCCAGTGGGCGATCGACCACGCCCGTGCCCAGGGCTGCGGCCTGGTCCAGCTCACCACCGACCGCTCCCGCACCGACGCGCACCGCTTCTACGAGGGTTTGGGCTTCGAGGCCACGCACCTGGGTATGAAACTGGCACTGTGACCGCGCCCCGCCCGCTGCTCGTCGTCGACGCCGCCAACGTCGTCGGCTCCGTGCCCGACGGCTGGTGGCGCGACCGCCGCGGGGCCGCCACCCGGCTGCGCGACGCGGTCGCCCGCATCGCCGACGACGGCCTGCCGCAACTGCCCGGCCCGCTGGACGTCGTGCTCGTCGTCGAGGGCGCGGCCCGTGGCGTCGCCGACACCCCCCGGGTACACGTGCTCGCCGCGCCCCGCAGCGGCGACGACGCCATCGTCGACCTGGTACGCCAGGAGACCGCGTTGCGTCCCACCATCGTCGTCGCCACCGCCGACCGCGGTCTACGCGACCGTGTCACCGCCCTCGGCGCGCAGATCGTCGGGCCCCGCACCCTGCCCTACCCCTGACCCCGCTGCCGCCCGTACGGCCCGCCTGCGGCGGCGCAGCAGCAACACCAGCAGCACCGGCGGCGTCAGACAGGCCAGCAGGCAGCCGAACACCCACGGCTGGGCGGCCAGCGGGTTCGCCGAGTGACTGGTGAACGTCCCGCGCTCGACCAGGTCCCGGGGCACGTTCAGCGCGCCGGAGCCCCCGGCCAGGGTCAGCAGCACCCGAGCCGAGCCGTCCGCCTCGGCCACCACCAGCTTCTCCGGCTCGTCGGTGTCGGCACCCCAGTGCACGAACACCGGCGCGCCGTTCCGCCAGCCCACGAGCCCGGCCGGTCGACCCTGACGTGCGGTGCCGGCCCCGTCGGTGACCTTGCCGGTGACCGGGTCCACGTACTGCATCCGCCAGCCCTGCAGGCTGCCCATGCCCGTGTCGCAGTCCGCCCAGGCGCACCCTTCCGAGGCCAGCAGCACGACCGAGCGGCCGTCGGGCGTCCACGCCGCCTCCCCGGCCAGCCGCTGCCGGTCGGTCAGCTCGTCCAGGAGGTTCGGCGTCCCGGTGGCCAGGTCGACGACCACCAGCCGCTGCGGCTGGGAGTGCTTGCCGGTGGTGACCGCGACCCGCTGCCCGTCCGGCGAGAACACTCCCTTCGGGGTGTCCGCGTCGGTGGTCAGCAGGAACGTCGTCTTGCCGGTGTCCAGGTCGAAGTACCCGATGTCGTCCGGGTGCGAGGGGTCGCTCTCGCTGCCGTCGGCGCGGTACTCGATGTAGCCGTCGTCGCGGTCGACGACCAGCAGCAGCCGCCGGCCGTCCGGCGACCACGCCAGCGGCAAGGCCCGGTCGACGGTCGGGATGCTGCGCCCCGTGGTCAGATCCACGATCTCGGACCAGCGCGCCAGATGGCGGCCGTCCGGCGAGACGAAACCGAACTCCTCACCCGGGTTCTTCGGGAACAGCCGGTACGAGCCGTCGCGGCCCACCAGCACCCCGGTCGCCTCCAGGTAGATCGTGCCCGGGTCGATGAACGCCGCCACCACCGGCCCGTTCAGGTCCTGCTCGTACGACAGCTGCCACGGATACGGCCGCCCCAGCGCCGCCGGAGCAGGGCCGCCGTCGGCCGGCTGCAGGCCGACACTGCCCGCGACCAGGCCGGGCAGCGTCGCTAGCCCGGCCGCCAGCAGCACCCCGGCCAGCGCCGTCACCGCCCGGCGCACCTGCCGCCGGCGGCGGCCCCGCCGCCACAACTGCTCGCCCAGCCGCGGCGCGGGCGCGGACTCCGCGGCCCGCCGCAGCGCCTCCCGCAACGTCTCGCTCACCGGTTCACCTCCGCCAGCGACCCCGACAGTTCCGGGGCGATCACCCGCAGCCGCGCCAGCGCGTCCCTGGTCTGGCTCTTCACCGTGCCGACCGCGACGCCGAGCACCGCCGCCGTCTCCGCCTCGCTCAGGTCCTCGAAGTAGCGCAGCACCAGCACCGCCCGCTGCCTCGGGGCGAGCCTGGCCAGCGCCTGGCGCACCGCCAGCGCGGTCGCCGCCTCGCCCGAGAAGTCGGCGGCGGCCAGCTCGGGCAGCACGGCGACCGGCAGCGCCTCCCGGCGCACCCGCCGCCACCAGGACACATGCTGGGTGTAGAGGATCCGGCGCACGTAGGCGTCCGGCTCCCGCGCGGCGGACACCTGCTCCCAACGCGACGCCAGCCGCAGCAGAGTCAGCTGCACCAGGTCGTCGGCCAGGTAGGCGTCGCCGGTGAGCAGGTACGCGACCCGGCCCAGCATCGGCAGCCGGGAGCGCGCGTACTCGTCGAACGACTCGGCGTCGGTCATCAGCACCTCCGCCTCGTACACGCGCCGGGCGGGCTCCGCGGAGGGGTGCCCCGGCGACCTATTCGATCGACTGATCCGCGGGGTGCGGCTAACGTGAGCCGCGACATGGACGTGAAGAAGATAAGCAAGCAACTGGCGTACGTGCTGCGGCACCGCCCCGACACCATCGGCATCACCCTCGGCCCCGGCGGCTGGGTGCCGATCGACACCCTCCTGGCCGCGCTGCGGGCCCACGGCAAGGGCATCAGCCGCGCCACCCTCGACGCCGTCGTCGCCGACAACGACAAGCAGCGCTTCGCGATCGAAGGCGACCTGATCCGGGCCAGCCAGGGCCACTCGGTGGAAGTGGATCTCGGGCTGACCCCGATCGCCCCGCCCGCCCTGCTCTACCACGGCACCGCCCGCCGCAACCTCGACTCGATCATGGCCGAGGGCGTCCACCGCGGCGCCCGCCACCACGTGCACCTGTCCGGCGACACGGGCACCGCGCACAAGGTCGGCAGCCGCCACGGCTCCCCCGTGATCCTGATCGTCGACGCCGCCGCCATGGCCGCCGACGGCCACACCTTCTACCGCAGCGCCAACGGCGTCTGGCTCACCGACACCGTCCCGGCCCCCTACCTCCGCGGCGAAGCCCCACCCGCGCCATGATCATCCGACTTGCCTGGCAAGTGGGCGAAAGCGGGCTCAAGATACGCACAGGTGCCGGGCAAGTCGGGCGATCATCACGGCCGCGGACCGGCCCCGGAAAGGCGAATCGCCGGTGACCCGTGGGGTCCCGGCGATTGCGGTGGAAAAGAGAGCGGATGACGAGACTCGAACTCGCGACCCTCACCTTGGCAAGGTGATGCGCTACCAACTGCGCTACATCCGCATGTCCCTCAGCCGACCTCGCGGCCCGCTGCCTGACAGGACAGAACTCTAGCGGGTCGCCCGGAGCAGCCGCCACCGGGTATCCCCCTCCGCGCCGCGAACCCGGTCGAGACGGTGATGCGAAACTCCCTCACCTGCCCGTACCCTCGTGCCGTGACGACCCCCCGCGCCGCGCGCCTCGCCCTCGCCCTGACCCTCGTCGCGGCCCTGGCGGCCTGCTCGGCCGAGGAACCCGCCGTCTGGCAGCCCGCCGGCACACCCCCGGTGCCCGCGCCCGCCGACAGCGCCGCGCCCAGCAGCGCCCCGCCGGCCGAGGAGATCACCCTGGCGTTCGCCGGTGACGTGCACTTCACCGGGCGCACCCTGCCCCTGCTGAACAACCCCGACACCGCCTTCGGCCCGTACGCCGAGCAGCTGCGCGCCGCGGACTTCGCCATGGTCAACCTGGAGACGGCGGTCACCGACCGGGGCACCCCGCAACCCAAGGAGTTCCACTTCCGGGCGCCGACGAAGGCGTACGCGGCGATCCAGGCCGCCGGGATCGACCTGGTCTCCATCGCCAACAACCACACCCTCGACTACGGCCAGGTCGGCCTGCTCGACACCCTCGACTCCGCGAAGACCGCCGGGATGCCGATCGTGGGCGCGGGGCACAACACCACCGAGGCGTACGCCCCGCACCTGGTCACCGTGAAGGGCGTCCGGCTGGCGGTCATCGGCCTGTCACAGGTCCACGAGCTCAAGGAGCAGTGGAAACCCACCGCCACCCGGCCCGGCATCGCCATGGCCTTCGACCGCAAGCTGTCCGTCGCCGCCGTCAAAGCAGCCCGCGCGCAGGCCGACGTGGTGATCGCCTTCATGCACTGGGGCACCGAGGGCCAGGGCTGCCCCAACGGCGACCAGAAGAGCATCGCCAAGGCGCTGTCCGACGCCGGCGCCGACCTGATCATCGGCACCCACGCGCACGTGCTGCTCGCCGACGGCTTCCTCGGCGGCGCCTACGTGCACTACGGCCTGGGCAACTTCCTCTGGTACTCGACCTCCAAGAGCACCGACACCGGCCTGCTGACCGTGACGATCAAGGACGGGAAGGTCAAAACCCGGCAGTTCACCCCCGGCGTCGTCGCGAACAACGGACAGCCCAAGCCCGTCACCGGGGCGGCGCTCAAGGCCGTCCAGGGCAGGCTTGACCAGGCCGCACGCTGCACCGGGCTGGCGAAGAACCCCGCTGCGTGACGCGCCGGGGGACCCCGGTTTGTCAAGACCTCTGCGGACCGGCTAAAGTTCTCATCCGTTGGGCAAGCACGCCGGAAGGCGGGCAAGCGTGACAAGCGGATGTAGCGCAGTTGGTAGCGCATCACCTTGCCAAGGTGAGGGTCGCGAGTTCGAGTCTCGTCATCCGCTCGGAGAACCGCCGCAAGGCGTCACCACGGTGGAGTGGCCGAGAGGCGAGGCAACGGCCTGCAAAGCCGTGTACACGGGTTCAAATCCCGTCTCCACCTCGTAGTACCGCACGGGCGATTGGCGCAGTGGGAGCGCGCTTCCTTGACACGGAAGAGGTCACTGGTTCAAACCCAGTATCGCCCACCAGCTCAGAGGGCCTGTCCGCTAGACGGACAGGCCCTCTGCGTATGCCTGAGTGACTAACTGAGTGACTAGGCGTCCGGAGCAGCGGAGGTCATAGCCGCCGGAGCCACGTGCAGCCAAGCATGACCCGAAGCCTTCCTTAAGTGAGTGTTTGAAAAGTTACCCTTGATCATCGGTATGCCGGTTGTTCAGTGCGTGCGGGTTCGTCCATAGTGATCGCGTGCCGCGCTCCCGCCGTTACCCGTCGGACCTTACCGATGCTCAGTGGGCGGTAATCGAGCCGCTGCTGCCGCAGGTCAAGACCGGTGGCGTCCGGAGAAGCACTCTCGCCGCGACATCGTGGACGCGATCTTGTACGTGGTCCGGGCCGGGTGCTCGTGGCGGCAGTTGCCGTTCGACTTCCCACCCTGGCAGACCGTGTACTGGTATTTCGTGCGGTGGGAAGAGGCCAAGGTTACCGAGCAGATCATGGGCGTGCTGCGCCGGCGGATTCGTGTGGCACAGGGTCGTCGGGAGGAGCCGTCAGCTGGAGTCATCGACTCCCAGAGCATCAAAGGGGGCGACACCGTACCGCTCCTGACCAGGGGATACGACGCGAACAAGAGGATCAACGGTCGCAAGCGGTTCATCGTCACCGACACCCTCGGCCTGCTTCTGGTTGTGTGCGTGATGGCGGCTTCGGTGCAAGACCGCGACGGAGCGAAGACCACCCTGCTCAGCCTGTACCTGTTCACCCCGGTCCGGTTCGTCTACGCCGACGCCGGGTTCGCAGGGCTCCTGGTCGAGTGGGTGCCAGCCCATCCTGCGTACCACCCTGCATATTGTGCGCAAAGCACCTGGCCAGAAAGGGTTCGCGGTGATCGCCCGCCGTTGGGTGGCCGAGAGATCGTTTGCGTGGCTCACCGCCCACCGCAGGCTCGCCCGAGACTACGAACGTCACCCCGCCACCGCCGAAGCCATGATCCGCTGGGCCGCGATCAGCGGTATGGTCCGCCGCCTCACCCGCTGCGGGCCCGCAAGCCGTCAGAGAGCGCTAACCCTCGACCAGCTCACAGGCTGATCCTTGTTCTGGACGTTGTCCGCACGTCGGGTTGAATGATGTGGTGATCACGCTGCAGGCGGTCGTCGAGGTAGCGGCGGCGCGGGACGAATCGACTCCATGGCCGGTAGCATCGCTGCCCCCATACTCATGGTTGGCGCTGAGCGGTGACTGCACTGATGAGGAACTGGGACTGTTCGTTGCCATCCTGGCTGACAAGATCGATGTCCCTCCTGCTCCCGGCCCGGCCGAGACCGTGGACGCGCTGCTGGCCGAGGAACTCCTGATCGTCGCCGGCGGTCTGCAAGTCCAGGACACCGGCACCGCGACGACCGTGATACCGGGTTGCTGTGCCGGTCTGGAGGATTGGCGGGACTGGGCCCAGGTGCTCTCGGACGTCTCGCCCTGGTGGGGTCATGACCCAGGCCCCGAGGTGGAGTTCGTCGACGGACGGCTGCGCATCTGGCAAGACGGCGGTCCCCATCGCCACAACGGCCGTGGGTCAGGGCTCTACGTCGACGTCGAGCGATCTGTCATGCCCGCACTGCTGGCCGGGGTCCAGCGCGACCTTGTCGCCTTTCTCGGTGGCCTGCGCGTCTGGACGCAACGGATCGGATTGGGGCTTCGGGGAGAAGCGCTGGTACAGGCGATCGACAGGGACTTCGTGATCACAGCACCGTGGGATTTACCAGCCAGCTCGGGCGGACATCCCGACCAAGTCCTCGACAGCAGGCCAGCCCCGTAGAAACAGGTCGCGATCCTTCTCAAACACTCACTAAGTGCTGCCATGCTGCGCGCGCATCGGCGACAGTACGACCGCTCTTGCCCGGCCCGGCCATGCTGGACAGGATGATCCCAGCCTGCATAGAGGAGCCGAGATGACAACACCACCGCCAGCGAAGCCTGATCGCCCGCCGAGGAAACCAGGGCATCCAGCCGATTCCATGAGCATGGCGGGTTTGGGCGTGGCATCAGCACTCGTGGGGTTAGGTCTCCTCTGGTCAGGCTCGGAGGGCTATATGACTCCGCTGGGCGTTGGGGCTGCTGCACTGTTTCTGGGTGTAGGTGTCGTATTGATCGGTGGACAGATCGCGGCCGGAATCGCCAAGCAGCACACGCTGTGGCGCGAAGGTAGAGATCAGCAATAGACCGCGCGCGGGGGCCATCCCAAAGGGCTGGCCCCTACCTACGCAGTCACACGGCTTCTTCGCCCTTCCCATCGGCGAAGATCTGGTCCATAGCCGTTGCGCCGTTGAGCAGCATCGGGCGCAGTTGGTGACGGTAAACGGCTTCCGTCACCCGCGTGCCCGCATAGCTCGGCGATGTCCTCCAGCCGCATTCCGCTGTCGGACAGCAGCAACACGAAGCTGTGCCGCAGCTCGCGCGGTGTCCACTCTGTGTGAGCGAGACCGGCCGACTTCGCAACACGACGGAAGGCGCGACGAACGTTGGCGGCGTCCAGGGCGGTGCCGACGCTGGAGGTGAAGAGCAGGCCGGTGTCACGCCACATCTGGCCTGCCTGCTGGCGCGCGTGCTCCTGCTGGGTCTTGTGGCAAGTCAGCGCGTCGGTGCCGCGCAGTGGCAGCGCCAGCGTTCGGCGTGACTTCTTCGTCTTGGTGTCTCCACCAGCGCGAACCGAGCGCCACACGTGGATGCACGGTGGTGCCGGCGGACGGTCGAGTTCCACGTGATCCCGGTCAGTGCGCGCAGTTCCTCCGTCCGTGCGCCAACTACTGACGTAAGTGCATGTATGGATATGGGTCGGCGGCGCGCCCGACGCTCGTGCATGCGTAGCGCGCTGACCAAGAACGTTGACCGGGTTGGTGACACGCCGGGTGTGGTCGGCCCGGCCCGCGCTGGCGCGGGCCGCCTGAGGTCAGCCCGTCGTATCGAAGTGCCGGGTCGTACGGCCGTCGGCCGATCGTGCAGTGGTAGCAGTGCTCAACAGCGCCATCGGCGTTGCACGCCGCAGTCGGTCGCTCCTTTGCCCGCAACACCCCGGTCAACAAGGAGCCACGGCAGCCGCCGCCGAACCCACGTCCGCCACCGATACCGACCATGAACTTCAGCACAAGGTACGGCGGCTGAGCTCCGCCATACACTCGATATCAACCCGGTGAACGTTCATGGTCGGTGCACAAGCGTCCTGACGCAGTGCCGCTCTATAGGCGTCGCGTCCAGCTGGGCGTAGGCGTCGCGCTCCGCCGTGGCGGAGCGCATAGAACAGTTAGGCCGCCTCCGGCGGCTCATTGCTCAGGGCCGGCTGCGCCGCCCGGCGGGCCGCACTAGCCGCGAGTGTCACCCGCCGAGGCCCTCAGAACTGAGTGACCATCGGGGCGCACAACGGCGGACGACCACGCACACCAGCGGACTGTTTGTGCAGGTGAGAACCCACATCTTACGAGATCAACAGTGCGTGATCTTTGCTTGACAGGGAAGAGACTGCCTGACCGCGACCGCGGCGGGGCCGGCGCGAGCGAGCTGAGTTCGGGCTTGATCACGTGCGAAGCGTCCGGCAGGCGCCCGCCCATTCTCTCGATGGGCGGGCGTCTCGCCGTCATGGCTGGGGTTCGGCGTCGGCGGGGTACCAGCGCAGCTCGACGGTGTTGTGGTCGGGGTCCTGGACGTAGAGGGAGGTGGCGGTGCCTCGGGCGCCGAAGCGCTGCACCGGTCCCTCCAGGACGGTGAACACGCCGGAGGCGATGACGGCGTGCCAGTCCAGGGGGTCGACGACCAGGCAGAGGTGGTCGACGTTCGATTCGCCGCGGGGCCGCCGGACCAGGTCGATGATGGTGTCGGCGGTGACCCGCACGGAGGGGAAGCCGACCTGGCCGGCGCGCCACTGCTCGACCCGGACCGGTTCGAGGCCGAGCAGCCCGCAGTAGAACCCCAGTGCGCGTTCGACGTCGGTGACGTTGAGGACCAGGTGGTCGAAGGCTTTGACGCGCATCAGTTCGCCTCCAGGGCGCGCGCCTGGCGCAGCCAGTCGGCGAACAGGACGGGGTCGATGTCGGCGGCCGAGCGCAGCTTCACCGAGGCCATCTGCCGGGCTCCGGGTTCGAGCCGGCCGGACGGGTCGGTGATCTCCTGCCCGCGCCACAGGCCGAAGGTGACATAGGAGGTGTACGCCTTCAGCAGGCAGATAGGCCTACGGCCGGGATTCTCGCCCAGGCCCCACACGGGGTGGCCGTGCCACATCGCGCTCCCGGCGTCGGGCAGGGCGCCGTCGATGACCGGCCGGGCTTGCTCGCCGACCTCGCGCAGGGCGGCGTCGAGACCGGTCAGGTAGTCGGTGATGCTCGTCGTCATGGTGGATTCCTCGTCCACGAGAGGTCGGGGGCGGGTCCGCTCCCGGTCTGTCCGGATGACCCGGTGACACCTCTTACGATTCGCCATCCGGCGGGTCCGACCAAGCCATGATCGGACTACGATCGTTTACTCGTATTCAACGAACCGGGGGCGGCATGCTGGAGCGGCACGAGCTGGAGACGTTCCTGACGCTGGCCGAGGAGCTGCACTTCGGGCGTACGGCGGAGCGCCTGGGCGTGACGACCGGCCGGATCAGCCACGTGGTCAAGAAGCTGGAGCGGCGTGTCGGCGCACCGCTGTTCGAGCGCACCAGCCGCGTCGTGCGGCTCACGGCCATCGGCCGGCAGCTCGCCGACGACCTGGCCCCACTGGTGGCGCAGATGGACGAGGCGCTGCGCCGGGCCGTCGACGCCGGGCGGGGCGTGGCGGGGCGGCTGCGGGTGGCGTTCCTCGGTGAGTACCTCGCCCCGGTGCTGTCCAAGGCGGTCGGCCTGTTCACGTCCCGGTTTCCCGAGTGCGAGGTCGAGGTGCACGAGGTGCAGCTGTACAACTCGCGGGCGAGCCTGCTGGACGGCTCGATCGACATCCTGGTCGCGGCGTACCCGTTCGACGGGATGGCGTGCGGTCCGGCGCTGATGACCGAGCGGCGGGTGCTGGCGGTGCCCGCGGCGCATCCGCTGGCCGGGGAGGAGTCGGTGCCACTGGAGGTGCTCGGCGACCACCCGGTGGTCCAGTACCCGGCGGTGACGTCGGCGGAGTTCAAACGCGACCGCACGCCCGAGCACACGCCGTCGGGCCGGCCGGTGCCGAAGGGGCCGTCGGGCCGGACGTTCTCGGAGATGCTGTCGCTGGTCGCGCTGGGCCGAGGGGTGCTGCCGGTCGGCGAGCAGACGCGGCGCTACCACCCGCGGCCGGACATCGCGTACGTGCCGATCTCCGACGCGCCGCCGATCGAGCGCGGGCCGGTGTGGCTGGAGTCGAACACGACGGCCCGGGTGCGCGAGTTCGTCCGCGCGGCGGCGGACGCCAACACCCCGGCCACGAACTGAGCATCCTCCGATTTGGCACATCGAAGACCTTGACCCGCGCGGCGATCAGCCTCCTTAATCTTCCCTAAAGGAAACGCTGTTTCACCAAGGGAAACCGGAGGCACCATGTCGTTCCGCAGAGCCGCCCTGGTCCTGGCGCTGGCCGCCAGCTTCCTCACCGCACCGGCCGCCGCGTCCGCCGCCCCTGGCGTCGTCGAGGTCAGCAACACCGTCGACATCCGCTGCGCGTTCTACACCATGAAGGCCAGCGCCGACTGGTACTTCCCGGCCGGCGCCCCGCGCGGCCTGGTCTACCTGCAGCACGGGTTCTCCCGCAGCAACGGCAACCTGCAGGACCTGGCCGAGCAGTACGCCACGGCGGGCTTCGTGGTCTTCGCGCCCACGCTGCCCTCAGCCAACCTCTACGGCTGCACGGTCAACAACATCGGCAACAACACCGACTTCCTCGACAACGTCGCCGACCTGCTCGGCAAGGCCGCCGACAGCACCGACAAGCTCGGCCGCAGCTTCGCCGACGCGCGCACCCGGGCCGGGCGCGCCGGGCTGGCGCTGCCGAGCAGCTACGTACTGTCGGGGCACTCCGCGGGCGGCGAGGTCGTCTCGTACGTCGCCAACCGGCTGCGCACCTCGTACGCGGCCCAGTTCGCCAAGGTGAAGGCGCTGGTGCTGCTCGACCCGGTGAAGTCGCCGGTCGGGCAGAGCATGGCCAACGCGTTCAACGGGCTGAAGACCACTTCGCTGCCGATGTACGCGATCTCGTCGCCGCCGTACCTGGCCAACAGCAACGCCAGCGGCACCGTCGAGCTGACGAACGACGTGCCCCGCCCGTTCCTCGGCGTACGGCTGAGCACCGGCTGCCACTGCGACGCCGAGGGTGCCAGCACCGACGGCCTGTGCACGCTGACCTCGGGCACCCCGCAGGCCCAGAACGTCGCCGCGCTGGGGGCCCTGGCCGTCACCTGGGCCGTCGACGGCGTCGCGGGCACGACGACCGCCACCCACTACCCCGGCGGCGCGTACTACGACGGCCTGCTCGCTGCCGGCGTCACCCAGACCCTCAGCGGCCTCTGACCAGCACCGCAGCACGACGCCCGTTAAGAAGGGCACCTTCTACAACGCGGAGCGGGTGGATTCCAGTGGTCGTTGCAACACTGCTGGTTAGTTGGTGGTGTTGAGCAGTTTGGTGAAACGCTCGGCTGGGGTGTCCCAGC
>NZ_JBEZDT010000034.1:6051-103619 GCF_040648455.1 Catellatospora sp. NPDC049133 | reverse complement strand
TCCGTTGTTTTTCTGGTAAAACGCGGGGGTGGGACCCGAGGTTTTGACCTGAAACGGCGATCATGCCGGGCGCCACGGCGGCGTGAGCTCTACTTCACCGCCCCGGCGGTCAGCCCGGCCTTCCAGTAGCGCTGGAGGCTGAAGAACGCCACGATCAACGGCAGGATCGCCACCAGCGAGCCGGTCATCAGCAGCGGGTAGAACAGGTCCTGGTCGGCGGCGATCTGCTGGCGCCACATGAACAGGCCCAGGCCGACCGGGTAGAGATGGTGGTCGGACAGCATCAGCAGCGGCATGAAGAACGCGTTCCAGCCGCCGGTGAACCCGAACAGGAACAGCGTCGCGAACGCCGGGCGCAGCAGCGGGAACGCGATCTGCCAGAAGGTGCGCAGCTCGCCCGCGCCGTCGACCCGGGTCGCCTCCAGCAGCTCGTCCGGCACGTACGCCGAGCTGAACACCCGCCCCAGATACACCCCGAACGGGCTGGCCAGGCCGGGCAGGAACACGCCCCAGAAACTGTTGGTCAGGCCCAGGTCAGAGGCCATCAGGTACAGCGGCACCGTGGTCACCGCCGCGGGCACCAGCACGCCCAGCAGCACCAGCCCGAACCAGCGCTCCTTGCCCGGGAAGCGGAACTTGTCGAAGGCGTACCCGGCCAGGATCGAGATCATCGAGCTGGCCAGCGCGCCGACCCCGGCGTACAGGAAGCTGTTGAGCAGCCAGCGCAGGAACAGCCCGTCGCCGAAGGTGAACAGCTCGACCAGGTTCTCCCACAGCCGCACCCGGGCGAACTCGAACCCGCCGGTGGAGTAGAGGTCGGCGTAGCCCTTCGTCGCCGCGATGACCAGCCAGGTCAGCGGGAGCACGGTCCACAGCATGGCGGCGACGAGCACGCCGTTGACGACGCCTTTGGACAGCAGCGGCGAGGCGGACCGGGTGCGCCGCGGCTCGGCCGCCGGGGCGGGGGAGAGCGCCGGCTCCGGCCGAGTCAGGGTCTGCGAGGTGCTCACAGCGCCGCCCCCTTCTTCGAGAATCGGGTGACCAGGAACGACGCCACGGCCAGCACCACGGTCAGGATCAGCGAGGCCGCGGCCGCGCCGCCCATGTCGTACGCCTTGGTCAGCTGGTAGATGTACAGGCTCGGGGTCCACGCCTGGTCGATCGTGGTGGCCGCGTCGCGCACGATGAACGGCTCGGTGAACAGCTGCATCGCGCCGATGACGGTGAACAGCACGGCGAGCACGACCGCGCCGCGGATCATCGGCGCCTTCACCGACCACGCGATGCGGATCTGCCCGGCCCCGTCGACGGTGGAGGCCTCGATGACCTCCCGCGGCACGGCCTGCAGCGCGGCGAAGAAGATGATGACGTTGTAACCGGTGTGCATCCAGGTGGTCAGGTTCGCCACCGCGCCGACGGCCCCGGCGTCCGAGCCGAGGTTGAACGGGATGCCGGCCTGCTCCAGCACGTCGATGATCGGCGACAGGCCGGGGGTGTACAGGTACGTCCAGATCATCGCGGCGATCAGGCCGGGCACGATGTTCGGCAGGTACAGCGCGAGCTGGAAGAAGCGCTTGGCGCGGGCGTACGCCGAGTCGAGCAGCAGGGCCAGCAGCAGCGCGATGCCGATCATGACGGGGATGTAGACCAGGCAGTAGACGCCCACGGTCACGAAGCTGCCGAGGAACTGGGTGTCGGTCAGTGCCCGGGTGAAATTGTCCAGGCCGACGAAGACCTGCTCGGGCTCGCCGCCGAGGCCGAGGCCCGAGGTCTGCTCGCGGTGCAGGCTCAGCCAGGCGCCGTATCCGATGGGCGCGAGCGTGAAGGCGAAGAACAGCAGGAAGAACGGGGCGGTGAAGAGCGCGGCGACGCCGTACTGGCGGCGGGCCAGGCCGGAGCGGGTGGGGGGCATGGGCGCACCTCCTTTCAGCAACGAGGGAAGGGCGGGCGGCGCTGCCCCGAAACAGCGCCGCCCGCCCCGGTGGGTCGTCAGGACGCGTTGATGCCGCGGCCCTTCAGGTCCTCGATCGTCTTGGTCTGCACCGGCGCGTACACCGCCGGCAGCTGCTGCTTGCCCGTCTGCACCAGCTTGAACTGCTCGCCGATGCCGTCGAACACGCCGCGCATGCCCGGACCCCACACCCAGCCGGTCTTGATGGTCGGCAGGGCCGCCTTGGCCACCGCGTAGATGTCCTGGCCGCCGAAGAACTTGGTGTCGAAGTTCTTCGCCGCCACGTCGGCCAGCTCCGGAATGGCCGGCAGTGTCGAGCTGGCACCGCTGGCCAGGCGGGCCTGGATACCCTCCGGGGTGGTGGTCATCCAGGTGATGAACTTGAGCGCGGCTTCCTTCTTCTTGCTGGTCTTGCTCACGCCGAACGAGGAGCCGCCGACCATCGCCGAGGCCGGGTTCGCGTCCCACGAGGGCAGCGGGGCCGAGGCCCACTTGCCGGCCTGGTCGGGCAGGCCCGCCTTGAGGCCGCCCGCGGCCCACGCGCCGCCGAGCTGGGTCCAGACCTGGTTGGCGGCCTTGCGCTTCTGCACTTCCTCGGCCGGGACGTTGGTCACCAGGTCCTTGGTGATCAGGTCCTGCCAGTAGCCGGCGACCTTCTGCGACTCGGGGGAGTCCAGCGTGACCTTCCAGGAGTCGCCCTCGATGCCGAACCACTTCGCGCCGGCCTGCCAGTTCAGCGACACGAAGTTGGCCGAGTCGGTCTGGTTCCAGTCGGTGATGCGCGCCTTCGGGTCGGCCTTCTTCACGGCCTCGGCCGCGGCCTTGAACTCGTCCCAGGTCTTCGGCACGGCGATCTTGTGCTGCTCGAACAGGTCCTTGCGGTAGAACATGACCATCGCGCCCGCGTCCAGCGGCACGGTCCAGGTCTTGCCCCCCAGCGTCACCAGCTCCTGGATCGCGGCCGGATACTTCGACTTCACCAGGTCGGTGATGTCACCCGAGACGTCGGCCAGGTTCCCCTGCGCCAGCATGTCCGGGAGCATCGCGTACTCGACCGTGGCCACGTCCGGCGCGTTGCCCGCCTTGACCGCGTTGGTGAGCTTGCCGTAACCCTCGGCGCCGCCCGGGATCTGCTCGAACTTGACCTGCACGTCGGTGTGGGTCTTGTTGAACGCGTCCGTGACCTCCTGCGAGGCGCGCAGCCAGGACCAGAAGGTGATCTCCGTGACGGCGGGCTGGTCGGCGGGGGTGTCGGCGCCCTTGCTGCAACCGGTCGCGACCAGAGCCATGGAAACCATGGCGCCGGCGAGCGCCGCGGCTGCCTTCATCGATCGGGTCTTCATGACCGCTCCTTTGCGGGGGGAATCGGATCGTAGCGGAAAGTTTTCGCAGTTCAGAGCCCTGGCCCTGGGGCCCGGACGGGATGCCGGGGGAGTGGCTCAGATCACCGTGCCCGGCGGAGTCAGAAACTAAACCGTTTTCTACGACGACGTCAAGTCGCTGATTCCATCTCGTCGCAAACGGGGCTTGATCCCAGTGTTGACCACGCAAACGGATGCGGCTACGGTCCTGAATCCATACAGCAAACGTTTACTAGAGATCGCTTTGGGAGATGCCGTGAGCCAGCCGGACCGCCCTGCCGGGCTCATCGTGATGTCGCCGTCGGCGGCGGGCGCGGTGTTCCCCGAGGATCTGCTGACCCGGCTCGGCGGATCGTTACGTCTGCTCAGGCCCGGTGCGGTCGGCGACTTCGCGGCCGCCGCCGAGGCGCTGTCCGAGGTGGAGGTCCTGCTGACCGGATGGGGCTGCCCGCCGCTCGACGAGCCCGTGCTCGACGCGATGCCCCGGCTGCGCGCGGTCGTGCACGCTGCCGGCTCGGTGAAGCTGCACGTCGGCCCGGAGGTCTTCGCCCGCGGCATCGCGGTGTCCTCGGCCGCCGACGCCAACGCCGAGCCGGTCGTGGATTTCACGCTGGCCGTGCTGCTGCTGGCGGGCAAGCGCGCCTTCGCCTTCGCCCGCCGCTACGCCGAGGGCCGACAGCCGACGTTCGCCGTCAACGAGCGCGCGGGCAACGACGGCCGGGTCGTCGGAGTCGTCGGCGCGTCCCGCATCGGCCGCCGCGTCATCGTGCGGCTGCGCGCGGCCGGTTTCCGGGTGCTGGTCAGCGATCCGTACCTGGACCCGCTGGACGCTGCCGCGCTGGGCGCGGAGCCGGTCGGGCTCGACGAGCTGTGCGGGCGCAGCGACGTGCTCACCCTGCACGCGCCCGAGCTGCCGGAGACGGTGCACATGATCGACGAGCGGCGGCTGGCCATGCTGCCCGACGGCGCGATCGTGATCAACACGGCGCGCGGGGCGCTCATCGACACCGAGGCGCTCACCCGCGCCTGCGCCGACGGCCGCATCGACGCGCTGCTCGACGTCACCAGCCCCGAGCCGCTGCCCGCCGGGCACCCGCTGTTCGCCCTGTCCAACGTCTGGATCACCCCGCACCTCGCGGGCGTCCAGGGCACCGAGGCCCGCCGCCTGGGCGCGTACGCCGTCACCGAGGTCGAGCACTTCCTCGCCGGCCGCCCCATGCCCGGCGAGATCCACGCGCACCAACTCGCCGTCCTGGCCTGATCCGGCGGCTCACCCTCGCGGTCCGTGCTCCGCTCCCGGTCCGCGAGTGCGCACGCTCGACGCCCGGTCCACGCGCGGTTCCCGGTCCCGCGGTTCCCGGTCCGCGCAGGGTTCCCGTCCGCGCGCGGGTCCGTCTGCGCGCGGTTAGCGGTCCGGGCGCGGTTCACGGTTCACGCGGTCCGCGCCCGTCGGGGCGCGTCATGCGGGGCGCGTCCCGCACCAAGGTCGTTCGACTTGCCTGGCACCTGTGCGAAAGACCGTTCAAGATACGCACAGGTGCCAGGCAAGTCCGGCGATCTAGGACGGGCGGGGGCGGAGGTGGGACAGGAGGAACGCCGTGATCTCGGCTTCGTAGTGGGCGTGGGCGTAGCGGCCGGCGGGGCCGGTGTGGGCGCCGGAGCCCAGTTCGGTGCGTAGGTAGAGGGGGCCGTCCTCGGGGGTGGCGGTGGCGCGCAGGCGGGCGATCCACTTGGCGGGTTCGTGGACCATGACCCGGGGGTCGTGCAGGGCGCCGGTGGCCAGCAGCGCCGGGCGGAGGCCGGACGGCAGGTGGTTGTAGGGGGAGTACGCCCACATCCAGGCGAACTCGTCGGGCTTGCGGGGGTCACCCCACTCGTCCCACTCGTTGACGGTCAGCGGGATGTCCGGGTCGAGCATGGTCGTGATCACGTCCACGAACGGCACCTCCGCCACCACGGCCGTCCAGCGCTCGGGGCGTCGGGTGTAGACCGCACCCTGCAGCAGGCCGCCCGCCGACAGCCCGCGGGTGGCCAGCCGGGACCCGTCGGCGATGCCGTCGGCCAGCCAGTCGGCCACGGCGAGGTGGTCGGTGAAGGTGTTGGCCTTCGCGGCGAGCCGGCCGTCGTGCCACCAGCCGCGGCCGTTCTCGCCGCCGCCACGTGGATGGGTCAGCGCGAACAGCACGCCGCGGTCGAGCAGGCTGGGCAGCACCGGATCGAACTCCGGGTCCAGCACGGACTCGTACGCGCCGTACCCGTAGAGCAAGGCGGGGGCGGTGCCGTCGAGCGGGGTGTCCGCGCGCCAGGCCAGCGTCACCGGCACACAGGTGCCGTCCGGGGCGGTCGCGTGCCGTCGCTCGGTCCGGTACGCCGCCGCGTCGTACCCCGGCACCTCGCGGCGTTTGCGCAGCTCGCGCTCGCCGGTGCGGAGGTCGGCGGTGTGCCAGGACGGCGGTTCGATCAGAGACTCGACGACGACCGTGACGGCGGTGTCGCCGTACTCGACCGGAGTCGCCAGGCGGACGTGCCCCGCGTCGATGCCCGCGCCGATCTCGACCTCCGCGCCGGTCGTCCGGTCGACGGCGCGCAGCAGCGGGAAGCCGTCGCGGCGCAGCTCGACCAGCCAGTGCCCGCGCAGCGCGTGGCAGGCGGTGACGCGCTCGCCCGGCCGTGGTGCGAGCAGCTCGGTCCAGTGTTCCGGGCCGGGGGTCGCCACCGGCGCGGACATCACGCGGAACTCGGGTGCGCCGTCGTCGGTGACGATGACCAGCCGCCCGTCGGCGTGGTCGACGGTGTAGTCGACGCCCTTGCGCCGCGGCGCGACGAGCACGGGTGCCGTGTCCGGGGCGTCGGCGGGGATCAGCCGCCACTCGGCGGTGTCCCGGCTGCGCGCCTCGATCATGATCCAGCACAGGTCGCGGGTGGCGTGCACGGTGAGTTCGAAGCGGGCGTCGTCCTCCTGGAAGACCAGCACGTCCGCTTCGGCCTGGGTGCCGATGGCGTGCCGCCAGACCTGGTGGGGGCGGAACAGCTCGTCGTGCACGGTGTAGAAGAACGTGCCCGAGTCGGCGCTCCACGCGCCGGTGTAGTACGTACGCGGAAGCTCCTCCGAAAGGTCAGTCAACGTCGCCGTATGGCGGAACTTCAATCGATAGACCTCGTCGCCGGTGGTATCCACTGAGTACGCCAGGAGCGTGTCGTCGGGGCTCAGCTCCCGCAACCCGATCTCGGCGAACCCGTCGGGGCCCGCCAGCCGGGCTCCGTCGAGCAGCACCCGGTCCGGTTCCCCGTCATGTCCGGCTTGTAAGAACTGCTCGTACTCACTTCCCGCGACGGTCCGGGTGTAGTAGAAACGTGAACCACGTCTCCAACTGACTGAGCTATCAGTCGGAAGAAGGCGTCGCTCCACCTCGTGAAAGACCTCGGTCTGGAGGCCCTCCAACCGGCTGGCGGCAGCATCGTAGTACCCGCGCTCGGCGCGCAGGTAGGCGAGAAACCGCGGGTCGGAGTGGTCGCGCATCCACCCGTAATCGTCGGTCCACCGGCGGCCGTGCAGCTCGCGCTCGCACGGCTCGCTCGGGGCGACCGGCGGGACGTCGATGTTGTCGAGATCGTGCGGCATGAACGGGCACCCTACCCGCCACGCCCCCGGGCACCAAGGAGTAAACCGATGAGCAGCACCTCTCCTGCTCCCAGATCCTGGTTGACCAATCAGTCAGCGCGGCGTGCGCGGGCGCGGGTGGCGATGGCGGTGGCCGCCGCCGTGATCGCGCTCGGCGCGCTCGCGACGCCCGCCGCGGCCGACGGGACGCCGTCGCCGGGGGCCGCGGAACGCAGCAAGACCAGCTTCGTCATCGGCATGAAGCAGGACATCGACTCGCTCAACCCCTACGTGGGTGTCGTGTCGGCGGCGTACGAGTCCTACCGGCTCATGTACGACTACCTGATCGGCAACAGCGCCAAGGACTTCTCCCCGACGCCGGAGCTTGCCGAGAGCTGGGAGACCTCGGCCGACGGCAAGACCTGGACCTACCACCTGCGCAAGGGCGTCAAGTTCTCCGACGGCGTCGAGCTGACCTCCAAGGACGTGGCGTACAGCTTCCAGCGGGCCAAGGACGACGAGAAGGCCAACAGCCAGTACGGCAGCTACGTCGACAACATCTCGAAGATCACCGCGCCGGACGCGTACACCGTGGTCATGGAGACGGCGCAGCCGTCGCCGATCATGGTGAGCCTGGCGGTGCCGATCCTGCCGGAGCACGTCTGGTCGAAGATCGACGCGACCGCGGTGGCCAACTACGCCAACGACAGCAACCCGGTCGGGTCCGGGCCGTTCCGCCTGGCCGAGGCGAAGAAGGGCCAGTTCTACCGGTTCACCGCGAACAAGGACTACTACCTGGGCGCGGCGAAGATCGACGAGCTGGTGCTGCGGATCTTCACCGACGACGAGGCGCTGTCGCAGGCCGTGCAGAACGGTGAGATCGACATGGCGCAGGACCTGCCCGCGGCCGTGTTCGAGCCGCTGATCGGCAAGGACGGCATCACCGTCAACGACGCCAAGTACTACGGCTTCAGCGAGCTGGCCTACAACATCGGCGCGGCCACCACCGACGACAAGCCGATCGGCGACGGCCACCCGGCGCTGAAGGACAAGCAGGTCCGGCTCGCCATCGACCACGCCATCGACCGCAAGACGCTGGTCGACAAGGTGATCCGCAACCACGGCACCGCCGCCACCGGCGTCATCCCGCCGATCTACGCCGACCTGCACTGGAACCCCGGCGCCAACGAGCGCGCGTTCGACCTGGCCAAGGCCAACTCGATCCTCGACGCGGCCGGCTACGCCAAGGGCGCCGACGGCATCCGGGCCAAGGACGGCAAGGCGCTGAAGTTCCGGATGTTCGCCCGCAGCGAGTCGGAGTCGTCGCAGAAGGACGCCGAGTACATCCGCGACTGGCTCAAGGAGATCGGCATCGCGGTCACCGTCTCGGTGATGAGCGAGGACAACCTGACCACCGTGCTCGGCAAGGGCGAGTTCGATCTGTTCCACTGGGGCTGGGTCGTCGAGCCGGACCCCGACTTCCAGCTGTCGGTGATGACCTGCGGTCAGCGCTCGACCGAGGAGGACGGCGAGATCTCGGCCGGCTGGTCGGACAGCTACTACTGCGACGCCGACTACGACGCGCTCTACGCCAAGCAGCAGACCATCATCGACCGGGCCGCGCGGGCCGAGGTCGTCAAGCAGGCGCAGGCCAAGCTGTACGACGACGTCGCCTACTCGATGCTCTACTACTACAACCAGGCCGACGTGTACCGGTCGGACCGGTTCACCGGGTTCGTCGCCCAGCCCAGCGACGGCGGCATCCTGGCGCTGCAGTACGGCACCTACTCGTACCGCAACATCGAGCCGGTGGCCGAGAAGGCCGCGACCGACGACGGCGGGCTGCCGACCGCCGTGATCGTGTCCATCGTGGTCGGTGTCGTCGTGCTGATCGCCGTCGCGGTCATCGTGGTCGTGCTGCGACGCCGGTCGACCGCGGACGACCGGGAGTGACCCGCTGATGGGCAACGCCAACGGGGGCGGCGCACCGCGCCGCCCCCGTCCCCTCTCCCTCTCGCTGGTGCTGCGGCGCTGCGCCGCGGCGCTGGCCACGCTCGTCTTCGTGGTGCTGGCCAACTTCTTCCTGTTCCGGATCCTGCCCGGCAACCCCGAGAAGACCTTCGCCCCGCGCGGGCGCAACGCCGACCCCGAGACGCTCCGGCAACTGCGCGAGACGCTGGGTATCAACGATCCGCTGAACGTGCAGTTCGGCAAGTACCTGCAGCAACTCGCCCACCTCGATCTCGGCTGGTCCTGGAGCAAGAAGGAGCCGGTGCTCGACCTGATCCTCCGGGGGCTGTGGCCGACCGTGCTGCTGTCGGGCACCGCGCTGGTGCTGGCCAGCGGCATCGGCGTCTGGCTGGGTTCCCGGGCGGGCTGGCGCTACGGCAGCAGGTTCGACCGCTGGTCGTCCAACCTCGCGGTCACCTTCTACAGCACCCCCGAGTGGCTGCTCGGCCTTGTCGTGCTGGTGGTGCTCGGCCGCTTCGGGCTCGGTGCGGGCGGCATGACCGATCCGCGCTCCGAGCTGCCGGTATGGCTGGACGTGCTGCGGCACATGGTGGTGCCGGTCCTCGTGCTCGCCGTCGTCTACGTCGCCGAGTACTCGCTGATCATGCGGTCCTCGATCCTGGACGAGCGCCGGGCGGACTACCTGACCACCGCACGGGCCAAGGGCCTGCGGGACGACCTGGTGCTGCGCCGGCACGCGATGCCCAACGCGCTGCTGCCGACCGTGTCGCTGCTGTTCCTGAGCCTCGGCTTCGTCGTCGCGGGCGCGATCACGGTGGAGATGGTGTTCTCCTGGCCCGGCCTGGGCAGGCTCACCTACGAGGCGACCCGCGGCCCCGACGTCCCGCTGCTGCAGGGTCTCTTCCTGTTCTTCAGCGCTGCGGTGATCTTCATGAACCTGCTGGCCGACCTGCTGATGCCGGTGCTCGACCCGAGAGTGAGGCAGCCGTGACCGCGGGTTCTGCGCAACGCCGATCCGGCCGGAGCGGGTGGCGCGGGCTGCTGCGCGACGGCGAGTTCCGGTCCGGCGCGATCGTGCTGGTCCTGTTCGGCCTGGTCGCGATTTTCGCGGACCTGTTGGCCGACCCGGACGGGCTCAGCGTGGTCAAGGCGGCCGGCGGGGCCCTGGAGCACCCGTCCTGGCAGTACCTGCTGGGCACCGACGCCGACGGCCGCTCCGTGCTCACCCTGGTCGTGCACGGTACCCAGATCACGCTGCTGGTCGGCCTGGCCGCCACGCTGATCTCGATGGTGCTCGGCACCGTCGTCGGCGTCATGTCCGGGCACTTCACCGGCGTCGGCGGCGGCCTGCTCAACAGGTTCACCGAGTGGTTCCTGGTGATCCCGTACCTGCCGCTGGCGATCGTGCTGGCCACGGTGTTCCCGCCGCAGGTGCCCAAGCTGCTCGCGGTGATCATCGTGATCGGCGTGACGTCCTGGTCGAGCACCGCCCGGCTGGTCCGGGCGCAGACCATGGCCGTCGAGGCGCGGCCCTACCTGGAGCGGGCGCGGGCGCTCGGCGCCGGGCACCGGCACCAGATGACCCGCCACGTGCTGCCCAACGTCATGCCGCTGGTCCTGGCCAACACCACGCTGACCGTGTCGATCGCGATCATCGCGGAGACCTCGCTGTCGTTCCTCGGGCTCGGCGATCCGCTGCGCATCTCGTGGGGCCGGATCCTCGACATGGCGTACAGCGGCGGCGTGATCAGCCAGGGGGCATGGTGGTGGGTGCTCGGCCCCGGCGTCGCGGTGGTGCTGGTGGTGCGGGCCTTCAACATGTGCGGACGGGCGCTGGAGCGCATCCTCGACCCGAGGCTGGGGGAACGGTGAGCAGCGAGGAGCGAGCGGAGCGAGCCCCGCAGGCGAGGGCGAATACGGCGGGCGAGGTGCGGGTTCCGCAGGCGCGTGCCGGCGGCGGCCCGGCGAGCCTGCTGGAGATCAGGGACCTGCGGGTGTCGTACCGCGACCGCGGTGTGCCGCTGCCTGCGGTGCGCGGCGTGGACCTCACCCTCGGTGCGGGGCAGACGCTGGGGCTGGCGGGGGAGTCGGGCTGCGGCAAGTCGACGCTGGCGAGCGCGCTGCTGCGGCTGCTGCCCGCCAACGCCGAGGTGTCCGGTGAGATCCTGCTCAACGGCAGCGACGTGCTGAAGATGAGCTGGGGCCAGCTGCGCGCGGTGCGCTGGAACGAGGCGTCGATCGTGTTCCAGGGCGCGATGCACGCGCTCAACCCGGTGCGCGCCATCGGTCGGCAGATCGCCGAGGCGATCGTGCTGCACGCCCCGAAGTCGTCCGCGGCCACCGCCCGCAGGCAGGTCGGCGAGCTGCTGGAGCAGGTGGGCGTGCCCGCGTGGCGGGCCGAGTCGTACCCGCACGAGCTGTCCGGGGGGCAGAAGCAGCGCGTCATGATCGCCATGGCGCTGGCCTGCTCACCTCAGCTGATCATCGCGGACGAGCCGACCACCGCGCTCGACGTGATGGTGCAGGCCCAGGTGCTGACGCTGCTCAGGCAACTGGTCCAGGAGCGGGGCGTCGGCCTGATCCTGATCAGCCACGACCTGTCGGTGCTCGCGTCGACCTGCGACCGGGTCGCCGTGATGTACGCGGGCCGGATCGTCGAGCAGGGACCGGGGCACCGGCTGTTCGCCGGCGCCGCCCACCCGTACACCCAGGCGCTGGCCGCGGCGTTCCCGGTGATCGGGGACATGGCCTCGCGTCGGGCGCCCCGGGGCCTGCCCGGCGACCCGCCGGACCCGCGCGACCTGGGCGAGGGCTGCGCCTTCGCGCCCCGTTGCCCGGTCGCGCTGCCCGAATGCGCCCGGCACGACATCGCGCTGCGCACGGTCGACGCCGAGCGCAGCGCCGCCTGCGTACACGTGGGGGCGGTGGCATGAGCGAGCGAATCGGCGGGCACGGTTCTCATGCTGGTGACGAGCGAAGCGAGGAACGGGCATGAGCGAGCTGGGCGAGCGAATCGGCGGGCACGGTTCTCATGCTGGTGACGAGCGAAGCGAGGAGCGGGCATGAGCGAGCTGGGCGAGCGAATCGGCGGGCACGGTTCTCATGCTGGTGACGAGCGAAGCGAGGAGCGGGCATGAGCGAGCTGGGCGAGCGAATCGGCGGGCACGGTTCTCATGCTGGTGACGAGCGAAGCGAGGAGCGGGCATGAGCGGGATCTCGGTGCATCCGGTGCTGGAGGCGCGGAACCTGCATGTCGGGTTCGGCGGGCGTGGCAAGGGGACCCCGCCGGTGCGGGCCGTGGACGGGGTCGAGCTGTCCGTCGACAAGGGACAGATCGTCGCGCTGGCCGGAGAGTCGGGCAGCGGCAAGACGACGCTGGCCCGGACCCTGCTGGGCCTGCAGCGGCCGTACCAGGGCGAGGTGCTGCACCACGGCAGGCCGCTGGATTACAGCGGCAAGGGGCTCAAGGCGCTGCGGCGCAAGGTGCAGCTGGTGCTGCAGGATCCGACCGGCGCGCTCAACCCGCGCCGCACCGTGTACGAGGCCGTCGCGGAGGGTCTGCGCATCCACAAGGTGCCCGGGGACGAACGCGCGCTGGTCGCCAAGGCGCTGGGGCAGGCAGGGCTGCGGCCTGCGGAGCGCTTCTTCGGCCGGTATCCGCACGAGCTGTCCGGCGGGCAGCGCCAGCGCGTCGTCATCGCGGGTGCGCTGGTGCTGGAACCCGAGCTGATCATCGCCGACGAGCCGGTGGCGTCCCTGGACGCGTCGGTGCGCGGCGAGATCCTCGCGCTGCTGCTGTCGCTGCGCGCGGAGCTGGGCCTGTCGGTGCTGGTCGTCACGCACGATCTCGGCCTGGCCTGGAACATCGCCGACCGGCTCGCGGTGATGTACCTCGGGCGCATCGTCGAGGTGGGGCGGACCGAGCAGGTGCTGGCCGCGCCGAGGCACCCGTACACGGCGGCGCTGCTGTCGGTGCTGCCGGAGGCTTCGGGGCGTACCCCCGTGATCCTGTCCGGCGAGTCGCCGGACCCGTCGCGGATCCCGGCGGGCTGCCGCTTCCATCCGCGCTGCCCGGCGCTGGCCGACGGTCTCGCGCAGCGGGCGGGCATCGCGGACCGCTGCGTCGGCGAGACGCTGCCGGTGCTGCCGCTGCACGGCCCGCACGCCGCCGCCTGCCTGCTGTCCGGCCACATCGGCGACGGCATCGCCGGCGCTGCCGGCGGCTCCCCGACCGGCCTGCACTCCGCCTGACGGGCAGCTCTGCCTGGATCTAGATGATTTGTGGTCGCCCTGGCGACCACAAATCATCTAGATCCAGCGATGGTGGGGAAATCGCGAGACGGGAGCGTTGCCGCCGGCTTATCGTCGGCCTTTCGGCGACGGCGGAGGGGCAGTGGACGGGTATCGGGTGCGGGCCGCGACCGAGGGCGACTGGCCGCTGCTGGAGGTGCTGGAGTCGGCGGCCGACCGCGTGTTCGAGCCGATCGGGTTCGGCCCGCTGCCGCCTGCCGCGCCTGCCGCGTCCTACGCCGATGCGGACTGCGTGCTGGTCGTGGGCGATCCGCCGGTGGGCTTCGCCCGGCTCGGGCTGGTCGACGGGACGGCCTACCTGGAGCAGCTGTCCGTGCATCCCGACCACAGCGGCCAGGGTGTCGGCACCGCGCTGCTGGCGGCGGCGTGCGCGTGGGCGGCGGCCGCGGGCCATCGCGAGCTGACCCTGACCACGTACGCGGAGATCCCCTGGAACGGCCCGTTCTACGCCGGTCGGGGCTTCCGCCCGGTCGCCGAGCCCGGCCCGCAGATGCGTGAGCTGCGCCTGCACGAGGCCGAGCTGGGCCTGGACGCGCTGGGGCCGCGCCTGGTGATGAGCAGGGCGCTGTGAGCCGGGAGGCGCTCGCGCTGATCGACGTCGACGGGGTGCTCAACCCGCACGGCTCGGCCGCCTGCCCGCCGGGGTACACCGAGCACGAGCTGTTCCCCGGGGAGCTGGTCCGGGTCCGGCCCGAGCACGGGGCGATGCTGCTGCGGCTGGCCGAGCGATACACCCTGGTCTGGGCCACGTACTGGGAGGACGAGGCGAACCGGCTGCTCGCGCCGCTGCTGGGGCTGCCGCGGCTGCCGGTGATCCCGTGCGCGGGACCGCCCGGCGGCGGGCAGGACAAGCTGCTCGGGATCGCGCCCTGGGTCGCCGACCGGCCCGTGGTGTGGTTCGACGACCTGCACAGCGCGGCCGCCCACGAGTGGGCCGAGCGCCGGGACGCGCCGACCAGCCTGATCCACGTCGATCCGGTCTCGGGTCTGACGGACGTCCACATCGATCAGGCGTTGCGGCTCTGACGCGCCGACGGCGCAGTCCTGCGCCCCGCCAACGGGCGGCGGGGCAGCCGGCTGGGTCGGCGGGCGGTCAGGTGGCGAGGTTGGCGAGGATGAAGAGCCCGACGATCGCGGCGACCGGGACGCCGGCCATCCAGCCGATGACGAGCCCGACGGCGTTGGCTCCGTCGCGGCGAACCGTCCGGGCGACGCCGAGGGCGACGACGAAGGCGGCGAGCAGCAGCTGGGCGACTACGCCGCAGACGGCGAAGACCGGGCCCGGGTCGTCGGTCAGCATCGACGGGAGCATCGGCAGGATCACGGCCACGCCGTGACCGGCCAGCGCGGTCCCTATGCCGGAGCGCACCCGCCGCACGCGGCGCGGGCCGCGCTCGGCGGCGGGCGGCTCGAAGGCGTTGGCGCGGTTCTCGACGGCCGAGGCGATGGGCGGCCGGGCGGCGAGCAGCGGAGCCCGGTAGGGGTTGGGGGTCACCTCTTCATTGCACCAACCCGGCTGCCGCGCGGCCCTGTGTTGCACGAGGTCTTCACAGCATCCACACGACCTGCGCCATCGCGTGCCGCGCGTTAGGAAGGGCACCTTCTGCAACGCGGAGCGTTAAGAAGGTGCCCTTCCTTTGCCCTAGAAGTCGGCGAGGACCAGTTCGGCGATCTGGACGGCGTTGAGGGCGGCGCCCTTGCGCAGGTTGTCGCTGGAGCAGAACAGGGCCAAGCCGTTGGGGGCGGTCTCGTCGCGGCGGATGCGGCCGACGTACGTCGGGTCCTGGCCGGCGGCCTGCAGCGGGGTGGGCACCTCGGCCAGGATCACGCCGGGGGCGTGCGCGAGCAGCTCACGGGCGCGCTCGGGGCTGATCGGGTTGGCGAATCGGGCGTTGAGCTGCAGCGAGTGCCCGGTGAAGACGGGCACCCGGACGCAGGTGCCGGAGACCGGCAGACCCGGGATGTCGAGGATCTTGCGGGTCTCGTTGCGGAGCTTCTGCTCCTCGTCGGTCTCGTTCGAGCCGTCGGCGACCACCGAGCCCGCGAGCGGGAGCACGTTGAACGCGATCGGGTGCGCGTACACCTTCGGCTCCGGGTAGTCGACGCCGCGGCCGTCGTGGGCGAGCGTGCGGGCGTCGGCGACCACGGCGGTGGCCTGCTCGTGCAGCTCGTCGACGCCGGTCAGGCCGGTGCCGGAGACGGCCTGGTAGGTGCTGGCGATCAGCCCGGTCAGCGTCGCCTCGTCGTGCAGCGGGCGCAGCACCGGCATCGCGGCCATGGTGGTGCAGTTCGGGTTGGCGATGATGCCCTTGGGGCGCAGCTTGGCCGCCTGCGGGTTGACCTCGGCGACGACCAGCGGCACGTCCGGGTCCAGCCGCCAGCCGGACGAGTTGTCGATGACGACGGCGCCGGCCGCGGCGACCTTCGGCGCGAGCGCCAGCGAGGTCGTCTTGCCGGCGGAGAACAGCACGATGTCGAGCCCCGTGTAGTCGGCCGTGGCCGCGTCCTCGACGGTGACCTCGCCGTCAGCCCAGGGCAGGGTGCGCCCGGCGGACCGGGACGAGGCGAACAGCCGCAGCTCGTCGACGGGAAACTTGCGCTCCGCGAGCACCCGGCGCATGACGCCGCCGACCTGGCCCGTGGCTCCGACAATGCCGATTCTCATACGCACAGGTTACTCAAAAGGTTGATCTACCAGGCGCGCTGTCCCGTCATCCGGGCCGCGCCGTCCCGTGACGAGCGGCACGTCAGCCGCGGCCCAGGGTGACGCCGACCGCGCCGACGACCACGCCGAGCGCGGCGATCAGCCGCCGCCACATGTCGCGCTCGCCCAGGAACCGCGCCCCGAGGAACACCACCAGCAGCACGCTGACCTCGCGCAGCGGCGCGACCACGGTCACCGGGGCCATCGTCATCGCAGTCAGGGCCAGCATGTACGCCCCCGGCGAGCAGATCGCGGTGCCGAACACCTCGCGCCGGTGCTCGCGCCACACCTGCTTGACCTTCGCCCGGTGCCTGATCAGCCACGGGGCCAGCAGCAGCGCCCGGCCGGTGTCGCCGCCCCAGTTGACCAGGATCGGCGAGAGCGCGGCGACCGCGACCGCGTTGCGGTCCCACAGGGTGTACGCGGCGATGAACACGCCCGTCGCCAGCGCGTACAGGATGGGGGCCTTGCGTTTGAGGGCGTCGGGGGAGGGCTTGCCGATCAGCGCGACGCTGACCGACAGCGCGAGCGTGCCCGCCCAGCCGAGCAGGCCCGGGTCCTCGTCGAAGAACGGCACCGCGACGGCGCAGATCAGCACCGGGCCCAGCCCTCGGGCGACGGGATACACCACCGACAGGTCGCCGACCGCGTAGCCGCGCTGCAGCAGCAGGTAGTAGCCGGTGTGCAGCAGCGCCGCGCCGCCGAGCAGCACCAGGCTGCCCCAGCCGAGGGAGTCCCAGCCGGTGACCAGCGCCCAGATGCCGATCGGGGCCCAGATCAGCGCGGCGACCACGGACCAGACGGCGACGAAGACGGTGCCCGCGACGGCGGCCCGCTTGGACAGCAGGTTCCACGTCGCGTGGCACAGCACCGACGCGGCGACCAGGGCGAAAGCGGTGAGCGACACGTCAGGCCACCGTGGCCGGGTGGCGCTCGGGGATCAGGGAGGTCCCGGCGAGGTGGCTCTCGCCGATCAGCGGCTGGCCGAGCACCGCCAGCACGGTCGGGGCGACCGAGACGTGGCTGACGTCGGCGGGCGGCGTGGCCCCGATGCCCGCGCCGCAGGCGGCCAGCCACGCGGTGCGCTCCCACCGGCTGCGGCCGCCGTGACCGCCCTCGTCCCGGTGCCCGTGGTCGGTGACGACCAGGACCGTCCAGCTCTCCTCGGCGTGCCGGGGGCGGGCGCGGACGGCGTCGAGGACCTGGCCGAGGCGGCGGTCGGCGCGCTCGATCGCGGCCGTGTACTCCGCTCCCGTGCCCAGCTCGTGGGCGACCTCGTCGGGTTCGCCGAGGTAGACGAAGGAGGCGTGGAACGTGCCCTGGCCCAGGGCCCGCGCGGCGGCGTCGGCGACGTGCTGGTCGGCCGCGTCGTGGCCGAGCGTGTGCCCGTCGGCGAAGGTGAGCAGGCTGGGCGAGGCGAACATCGGGCCGCCGTACGCGGTGGTGACCAGCGGGGCCCAGCTCGCCCCGACGAACGTGGTGAAACCCCGTCGCTTGGCCGTGGTGAACACGTCGGGGAAGGCGTCGAGGCGGTGGCCGGAGAACACGTTGCCGTAGATGCCGTGCACCCGCGGCCACAGCCCGGTCGCGACCGACGCCCAGGTCGGCCCGGACAGGGTGGGCGCGTCGGTGCTCAGCTCGAACTCGGCCAGCCATCCTTCGCGCTCGATCGTGTCCAGGTGGGGGGTGTGCGCCGCGCGTGCGGTGTCCAGCCGGACTCCGTCGATGCCGACGACCAGGATGTGTGCGCTCATGCGGTCGCTCCAGGGTGTTCAGGGCATGGTCGTGGTACCTGCCCGCCGCGAGTGGGCGGGCAGGTGGGTCAGGGCTGGGTCAGGCGACGCGCATCCAGACGGCGCTGTTCGGGGCGACCTTCAGGTCCTCCAGCGGATCGCTGGTGAGCAGGAGGTACTCGTAGGGAGGCAGCTCGGCGGGGGTGTCGCTCAGGTTGACCAGGCAGGCGAAGCCGTCGCCGCGCTGGAACAGCAGCACGCCGTCGGGGGCGGGCAGCCATCGCATCGGGCCGTCGCCGAGGTCGGGCTCGGTGCGGCGCAGGTGCAGGGCGCGGCGGTACAGCTCCAGCATCGAGCGCCGGTCCCCGGTCTGCGCCGCGGCGGACAACCGGGCCCAGCTCGCGGGCTGCGGCAGCCACGGGTCGGCGGCCGCCCGGTCCGGGCTGAAGCCGTACGGCTTGGTATCGCCCGACCAGGGCAGCGGCACCCGGCACCCGTCGCGGCCCCGGTCGGTGAACCCCGAACGCGGCCAGCGCGGATCCTGCAGCAGCTCGTCGGGGATGTCCTCGACCTCGGGCAGCCCCAGCTCCTCGCCCTGGTAGACGTACGCGGAGCCGGGCAGCGCCAGGGTCAGCAGCGCGGCGGCGCGGGCGCGGCGGGTGCCGAGCGAGAGGTCGCTGGCCTCGAAGTGCTTGGCGTCGTCGAACGAGTGCGCGGTGTGCGCCCGGCCGTAGCGCGTGACGTGCCGTACCACGTCGTGGTTGGACAGCACCCAGGTCGCGGGCGCGCCGACCATGGCGTGCGTGGCCAGCGTCGTGTCGATGACGTCCCGGAACGCGGCCGCGTCCCAGGGGCAGGACAGGAACGGGAAGTTGAAGCCGGTGTGCAGTTCGTCCGGGCGCAGGTAGCGGGTGAACCGGTCGGGGTCGTCGTCCCACAGCTCGCCGACGAAGACCCCGCGCTGCGGGTACGAGTCGGCGATCTTGCGCCACTCGCGGTAGATCTCGTGCACGCCCTCCTGGTCGCGCCAGGGCCGGATCACGTCGGGACCGAGCGTGGCCACGTCCGGCAGGGCCGCGTCCTTGACCAGGTGGTCGGCGACGTCGATGCGGAACCCGTCGACGCCCCGGTCGAGCCAGAAGCGCAGCGTGGTCTGGAAGTCCTCGGGCACCGCCGGGTTGTCCCAGTTCCAGTCGGGCTGCTCGGGGGCGAACATGTGCAGGTACCACTCGCCGTCGGGGACCCGGGTCCAGGCCGGGCCGCCGAAGTGCGAGCCCCAGTCGGTGGGCGGCAGCTCCCCGTGCTCGCCGCGGCCGGGGCGGAACCAGAACAGCTCGCGCTCGGGCGAACCGGGTCCGGCGGCGAGTGCGGCCTGGAACGCCGGGTGCCGGTCGGAGCAGTGGTTGGGCACGACGTCGACGATGACCCGCAGGTGGTGCTGGTGGGCCTCGGTGATGAACCGCTCGGCCTCGGCGAGGGTGCCGAAGACCGGGTCGATGTCGCGGTAGTCGGCCACGTCGTAGCCGGCGTCGGCCATCGGGGAGACGTACCAGGGGCTCAGCCAGACCGCGTCGACACCGAGGTCGCGCAGGTACGGCAGGCGCTCGCGCAGGCCGGTGAGGTCGCCGAGGCCGTCGCCGTTCCCGTCGGCGAAGCTGCGCGGGTACACCTGGTAGATGACGGCGTCACGCCACCAGGGGTGTTCGTGTCGTGAGGACATGTCCGGCTCCGATGGGCGAGTGCGGGTGCGTGGCCCGATAGTAACAAGATGGAAAACGCTTTCCATCGCGGTCGCTCACCCTACCGGGGGTCTTCACCCACGGTCAACGGTCTGTTCATGTTGTTGATCGCCCGACTTGCCTGGCATCTGTGCGTATCTTGAGCGCGCTTTTCCACGAGTGCCAGGCAAATCGAGCGATCTTGGTCGGCGGTGTGCCGCCCGGCGCGGCGGGACGGTTACGAGCGCAGGGCGAGCAGGGCGGCTACGCGGTCGACGGGCAGGCCCTCGGCGGTGTTGCCGCTGCGGCCCACCACGGTCGGGGCGTTGAGCAGGCTGTTGAGGACGCTCTCCTCCGTCGCCTCGACCACGGCGGCGAAGAACGGGTCGAGCTGGCGGCCCTGCAGCGGGGTGACGGTGGAGGCGGTGCCGCGCGGGGTGCGCAGCCCGGTGGCCAGGGCGAGGAAGATCTCGCCGCTGGCGTGGTGCGCGGTCGAGCCGGTGCGGGCCAGGCCGAGCCCGGCGCGGCGGGCCAGCCGCCGGCAGCCCGCCGGATCGACCGGCGCATCCGTGATCACGATGACGATGCAGGAGCCCGCCGGTGGGGCGGTCGGGGCGGGTGCGGGCGGCAGCAGCCGTCCGACCGGGACACCGGCCACCGTCAGGCGGCCCCGCTCGCCGAAGTTCGTCATCACCAGCACGCCCAGCGTGTGACCCGACGGCAGCACCCGGGACGCGGTGCCGATGCCGCCCTTGAAGCCCAGGCAGCTCATGCCGGTGCCCGAGCCGACCGCGCCCTCGGCGGGCGCGGCGGTGGGCCGTCCCGCCGCGCGGTCGGCCTCGGCGGCGGCGGCGCTCGTCCGCGCGGCATTCAGCGCGGCGGCCACGTCGTCGCGGGTGACCTGCATACGGCGCGACTCGGACAGGAAACTGTCGTCGCACTCGGCCACCACCGGGATGACCACGTCGTCGTCACCGATGCCCGGCTCGGACTCCATCAGCAGCTCACAGGCGGCGTCGTACACCCGGCCCAGCTGCATCGTGGAGGTCAGGAAGATCGGCGTCTCGACCAGGCCCCACTCCTGCGCGGACATGAAGCCGGTGCACTCGCCCGCGCCGTTGAGGATCGCGCCGCCCGCCGGGATCGGCTCCCGGAACGCGTTGCCGCCCGGGTCGAGCACGGTCACCCCGGTGCGGGCGACGCCCCGTCCGGCCGGCGGCGGCTCCTCGTCGCGCCACACGGTGGTGTGGCCGACACCCACGCCGGGCACGTCGAGGATGGAGCGGCTGGGGCCGCTGGGCAGCTCACCGATGGTGATGCCGAGGTCGTGAACACGAGGCATGGGCGCAGCCTAACTGAGTCTCGACTCAGTAACGATCCCCGTCGCGGGCCGCCTGCGCTGGCATCATGCCGGGATGGCGAAGCTGGACCTGCCCGTGGTGTGGAGCGACGACGTGCTGCGGCACGTGCCGGACGCGGAGATCTGGATCGGGGTGCGCACGCCCGGCACGGAACTGCCCGAACGGGCCACCGTGCTGCGTTCGGCGCTGGTGCGGGCCGGCGCACGGCTGGTCGAGGCGCGGCCGCTGGGCGATGAGCCGCTCGCGCAGGCCCATACTCCGGAACTGCTGGCGCACCTGGAAGGCGTCTACGGCCAGTGGGTTGAGGGCGGCTACCTGGAGTATCAGGACCGGGTGGTGCCGTACGTGTTCCCGACCCCGGCGATGCTGGAGGGGCTGCCGGTGCGCAGGCCTACGGCCACGCACGCGCGGGCGGGGCAGTTCTGCTACGACACGATGACCCTGGTCGGTCCGGGCACCTGGCCCGCGGCACGGGCCGCCGCGCACGCCGCCGCGACCGCGGCCGACCTGGTCGCCGCGGGGGAGCGGGCCGCGTACGCCATCTGCCGTCCGCCCGGCCACCATGCCACCCGCAGCGGGTTCGGCGGCTCGTGCTACCTCAACAACGCCGCCGTCGCGGTGCTCGCGCTGCGGCGCGCGGGCGTGGCCCGGGTCGCCGTGGTCGATGTGGACGCCCACCACGGCAACGGCACCCAGTCGATCTTCTACGACCGTTCCGACGTGCTCTACACCTCGGTGCACGTGGACCCGGGCGAGGGCTGGTTCCCGCACTACGCGGGCTTCGCCGACGAGACCGGCACCGGCGCGGGCGAAGGCGCGAATCTGAACGTGCCGCTGGCCCCGGGCACCGGCGACGAGGGCTGGCTGGCCGGGGTGCGCGAGCTGGTCGAGTTCATCGGCGACCGGGCCGACGCGGTGGTGCTCTCGCTGGGCGTCGACGCGGCCAAGGACGACCCGGAGAGCCCGCTGCAGGTCACCGAGGACGGCTACGGCCGCACCGGCGAGCTGATCCGTGAGCTGGGCCTGCCCGTGGTCGCCGTGCACGAGGGCGGCTACCACCTCCCGACGCTCGGCCCGCTGACGGTGGCCACCCTGGCGGGCGTCACCGGAACCCGCTAACCTCACTGCGGTAAGCGCTTTCCGTGATGGGAGAGGTGGCGGGTCCGCGTGGAGTTCACGGTGGCGGGACGGGTGGTCGCGGAATACCGCTCGGGGCTGGGGATCGAGGCGACGCTCGGGCCGCGGCCCCACCTGCATCCGATCAGGACGCTCGCCGGGACCGTGGTCACCGATACGCTGCCGGCCGACCACCGGTGGCACCTGGGCCTGTCGCTGGCCATGCAGGACGTCAACCGCAACAACCTCTGGGGTGGGCGTACGTATGTGCGCGACCAGGGGTACACCTGGCTCGACGACCACGGGTCGATCACCGGCGAGGGCTTCGACGAGGTGCGGCCGGACGGGTTCACCCAGCGGCTGGCCTGGCGCGGCGCGGACGGCAAGGCGCTGCTGTCGGAACGGCGCACCATGACGGCGACCTACCTCGACGAGCGGTCCTGGGCGCTGGAACTGGGCTGGGAGTTGGCCGCGGAGCAGGCCGTGACACTGGGCAGCCCGGCGACGAACGGGCGGCCGGGCGGGGCCGGCTACGGCGGGTGTTTCTGGCGGGTGGCGCCGGGGGCGAACCTGGGCCTGACCGCGGGGGAGCTGTCCGGCGAGGAGCAGGTCAACGGGAGTGCGGAGCCTGAGCTGGTCTGGCGGGGCGAGTCGGGCGGGGCGGCGTACACCCTGCGGTTCTCGGGCCTGGGCGACGGCGACCGCTGGTTCGTGCGGACCACCGAGGGTTCGACCGGGTATCCGGGCGTCTGCGCGGCCTGGGCCTACGAGCGGACCCGCGTCATCGAGGCAGGCGATACCCGCACCGGCGCCCTCCGCGTGGTGATCAGCGACTGAGCCCGGGACGCGGCAGTTTCGGGGAAACTGTGGCAATGGGGCGCTGATTCGTGCAGTTTCCCGGAAAGTGCGCGACGGCTCGGCCGTGCGACGGCGGGGGCCGTCAGGCGAGGGCGGCGGGGTCGAGGCCGACCTCGCGGGCGGCGGTCATGCGCATCCATTCGAAGGCCTGCTTGCGGGAGATTGCCTTCTCGTGCACGGTGAGCTGGACGGCGAGGCCGTCGATGATGGCGTTGATGCGCCAGGCCGCGCCGGCCGGGTCGTCGCAGGTGAACGAGCCGTCGGCGACCCCGTTGGCGATGACCTCGGTGAGGCCCTCCTTCCAGCGCAGGTCCATGCGGCGCGACACCTTCTCCAGCTCAGGGGTGCGCAGCGCCTCCGACCAGCCGTCGATCCACATCATCCAGGACTTGGACCGCCCGGTCGGGGCGAGCAGTTTCACCAGCTTCTTGAGCTTCTCGACGGACGACGCGTTGGAGTCGATCACCGCGTGCAGCCGGGCCATGTCCTGCTCGGCGGCGTACGCGAACGCCTGCGCCAGCAGCGCGTCCTTGCTGGTGAAGTGGTAGAAGACCAGCGCCTGGCTGACCCCGGCCGCCTTGGCGACGTCGGCGGTGCGGGTGTTGGCGAAGCCGCGTTCGACGATCACGTCCACTGCGGTGCGCAGCAGCGCGTCCAGGCGCACTTCGGCAGTTCGTCGAGCCACCGCTGAACCCTAACGCACGCCCGTCCATGCCCCACCATCCACCAACTCGCCGACCAGGCCCTCGCCCGGCGGGCAAGATCGTCCGAGTTGCCTGGCAGATGGGCGAATGCGCGGTCAAGATACGCACAGGTGCCAGGCAACTCGGACGATCAACCGGCCTGTGGCGGGTCAGTGGGCGGCGGCGGGGGCAGGGAGGGCCGCGGGGTCGGGGTTGGCGGCGGCGTCGGCGGCGATGCGGCGGCTGGCGGTGATGGCCAGCAGGGCTCCGGTGGCGACCATGGCGGTGGCGATCAGGATGACGACACTCAGGCTGGTGCCCTGGTTGATGATCAGGCCGGAGATCGACGAGCCCGCCGCGAAGCCGACGTAGATGCCGGTGCCGACCCAGGTGAAGGCCTCGGTGCTGCGCCCGGCGGGGGCGATCCGGGTGACCAGCGCGCACTCGACCGCCGTGGTCGGGGAGATGACCATGCCGCCCAGGAACAGGATCAGCGCCAGGCTGGGCAGGCCGTAGGCCAGCAGCATCGCGCCGAAACCGAGCGTGTTCAGGCACAGCAGCAGCGCGAACAGCTTCGCCTGGCCGAGTTTCGGGTTCATGCCGGAGAACCAGACGCCGCCGACGATGGAGCCCGCGCTCCAGGCGGCCACCACCGCACCCGCGGCCTGGGGCGCGCCCAGGTCGGCGGCGTACTTGGGGATCGCCACCTCCATCACGCCGTACGCGGCCGCCTCCAGCGCGCCGACGACCAGCACGACGACCAGGCTCAGCCGCATCAGGCGGTTGGCGCGCAGCGCGCGGGCGCGAGCGGCGGAGCTGAGGTCCGAGGTGGTGGCCGCGGCGGCGAGCGCGGCGGTGCGCACCTCGCGGTAGCGGGCGGTCAGCCCGGGTGCGGCGGCCAGGCCCAGCGAGCCGACGGTGGCCAGCAACGCAGTGACGATCACCGCGACGTACGGGTTGGTGGCCGCCGTGACCAGGGCGATCAGCATCGGCCCGAGCACGTAGGTGAGTTCGACGGTGATGGCGTCGAAGGCGTACGCCGTCTGCACGTGCGCCGGGGCCAGGCCGGGCAGCACGACGCGGGTGACCGCGCCGACGGGCGGGTTGGCGGCTCCGGCCAGCGCGGCCAGGCCGATGATCAGGGCCACCGGCTGGTGCGTCCACAGCGCGGCGACCATGCCGGTGAGCAGCAGCGCGTAGAGCACACCGGTGACCCGCAGCACCGCGACGGCGTGCCCTCGGTCGCACAGCCGGCCCAACCACGGCGAGGTGAACGCCGTGATGGCCGAGTGCGCGCCGGTGGCGATGCCGGCCACGGCGTACGAGCCGGTGCCGTGCTGGACGGCGAGGATGAACACGAGGGTCGCCATGCCGTAGGGCAGGCGGCCGATCAGGGACGGCAGCGCCACCCGGGCGACACCCGGGCTGGCCATCAGGGCACGGTAACGGCGGGCAGCGGTGACGACCGCGAGGCCGGACATGGAAAGGGCTCCCAAGCAGGAAGTGAGGAAAGGGTCGACGTCGGCGCGGCGGGCGGCGTCAACCGAAGCGGCGGGCCGCCTGGTGGTTCCAGCAGCGCTTGCTCACGACGGCGTCGCCGTCGTACGCCCGCAGCGTGATCGCGACCGTCAGGTGGTCGGCGTCGGCGGTCAGTTCGACCGTGCATTCGGTGCTCACGCTGGTATCGCCCCAGGTGAGCGTGAACCGGGCGGTGGACGTCGACGTCTGCCGCCAGGTGCGCCGGTCGACGGTGACCGAGGCGCTGTACCGGTCGGTGCAGGTGCCGCCGGTGACGTCCCAGGTCGAGCCGTGCTCCACGGTGGCCGTGGTGACACGGTCGATCACGTCGTCGCTGATCCGCCACGCCACCGCGTCGCCCTCGACCGCACGCTGCCCCTGGTCGTAGCGGGGCGCCGGGTCGTGGTCCTGCGGGGCGGGCAGGTGGATCGTGCTGCGGTCGCCGTCCACGGCCAGGGTCACCGGACGCGGCGGCGCGACGGTGTTCGGCCAGTCCACGCCGCTGACCGACAGCCGCAGCCGGCGTCCGGGCAGCACCGTGTAGGCGCAGGTCTCCAGCTCGACCTCGGCGTCGGTGAACTCGCCCGGCGTGAGCGGGACCGGCTCGGTGTGGCCGTCGCGGTGGGCCAGGTTGAGGAATCCGCGCGTGATCAGCGTCGAGGTGCCGTCGTCGGCGACGTCGCACAGCTTCACGGCCACGCTCGCCAGTGGCTGGTCGGCCGCGACGCGCAGGCTGACCCAGCCGGGCCCGATGAGCGTCAGCGGCTCCGTCTCGGTGGGGAAATCCCAGGTCAGCGAGGCGGCGTCGTCGAAGCGCTGGTCGGTGGGCTGGCCCCAGGGCAGCCGCCCGGCGCAGCTGTTCCACGCCGCGGTGCCGGTGTCGGCGCGCACCGCGAGCACCCGGGTGCCACCGCCGATCGCCCAGGACCGCGGGCAGCGCCAGGTCGTGTTCGGCCAGTCCGGCATGCTCCGCCAGGACCCGGCGACCTGCGCCGCGTCCGGCTCCGGAGTGCCGCCGGATTCGCGCAGGAAGAAGGTGTACGGCGGTTCCGCGTCCACCCCGTTGTCGGCGCCCCGCAGCCAGCGGTCGAACCAGCGCGCCAGCTCGGCGACCAGGTCGAGGTGCGGTCCGGGCAGCGCGGACTCGGCGGACATGTGGCTCCACGGCCCGGCCAGCAGCCGCGCCGGGGTGCCCGCGTCGCGCAGCTGCGCGACGGTGCGGAAGCTGTTGTTGCGGTAGCCGTCGGCCCAGCCCGCGACGATCATCGTGGGCACGGCGATCCGGGCGTAGTCGTTGCCGTAGCTCTCGTCGGTGTCCAAAGACGGGTCGCGCAGCGAGCCGTGCCGCCAGTAGGGGCCGTCGACGGGATCGTCGAGCCAGCGCAGCAGCCAGGGCTCGGTGCGGTCGAGCCGGTCGTGCCAGCGTTCGCGCCAGTCCGGCCCCGCGATCGACGGCACCGGCGGCAGCGCGTTCATCGCGATCATGTACGTCGGGTAGTCGACGACGTCGAGCAGCCGCAGTGATCCGCCCATGTAGTGCACGTCGTCGGTGTAGCGGTCGTCGGTCGCGTAGATCGGCACGATCGCCCTCAGCGCCGGCGGGCGGCGCATGGCAACCTGGATCGCGTTGAACCCGGAGTAGGACGTGCCGTACATGCCCACATTGCCGTCGCACCAGGGCCGGCCGGCCAGCCACGCGATGACGGCGACCAGGTCGTCCTGTTCGCGCAACGGGTACTCGTCGACGGCGATGCCCTCGCTGGAGCCGGTGCCGCGCAGGTCGACCCGGCACACGGCGTACGAGAACTCGTCGCGCAGGCGCTCGTACTCCTCGGCGTACGAGGAGGTGATGTCGTCCTTGCGGTAGGGCAGCGCCTCCAGCAGGCAGGGCTGCGGGGCGTCGGTGGCGGGGAGGTACAGGGACGCGGCAAGCCGGACACCGTCGTCCATGGTGATCCAGACCTGCTCGCTGCGCCCTGCGGCCCGCGTGGCCATGCCGACACCCCTCCCGGTTCCCCGCAAGGTTACTTGCTGACTGAGTCATCAGTCAACAAAGCACGCATGAACCGCAGCGGTCACCCAGGTCACAGCCGTATGAGCGGGTCTCAGTTCTTGTCAGGAGAGTGCAGCAGTGCCGTGATGCCGGCGAGGAAAGTTTCCGGATCGGGCCGGCCGAGCAGCACCCGCTGCAGCGCGTACCCGGGCACCATGCTGAACAGCACCGCGCCGACCGCCTCGGGGTCGGCGTCGGCGGGCAGTCGGCCGGCGGCCTGCTGGTCGCGGGCGATCTCGTCGAAGTGGCCGCGGACCCGCCCGTAGATCGTGCGGACGAACTCGGCCAGCTCCGGGTTGCGCAGCGACTCGGCCCAGACCTGCAGCGCCATCGGGAACACGCCCTCCGGGCTGAACTGCGGGTCGACGGTCTGCAGCAGCCGGCGCATCACGTCCTCGATCGGCGGTGGCGGGTCGATCGCGCGCACCTCGTCGAGCAGGTAGCTGACCCGTCCGATCACCTGTTCGGCGATGGCGGTGACGAGCTCCTCCTTGCTCTTGAAATAGCGGTAGAACGCGCCGACCGACAGCCCGGCCTCGGAGATCACGTCCTGCATCGAGGTGGCGTGGAAGCCGTTGCGCGCGAAGCAGGCCCGGGCGGCGTCGAGGATCTGCTGGCGGCGGGCGGCGAGGTGGGCTTCGGAGACGCGTGGCATGGCTCTCATCGTAAAACGAACGATCGTTCTTGACAGGCGGCAGGGGCCGGGCGCATCGTTTCCCTAAGAGAACGAACATTCGTTTTAAGGAGATCCCCATGCGCCGCACCCCGCCCCCCGCGGTCCTGGCGGTGGCCGTAGCCGTTGGCGTGATGGCCCTGCAGGCCCTGCTCCTGCCCTTGTTCGCCGCGCCCGCCGCGAACGTGGAGCCGCGTGACCTACCCGTCGTCGTGACCGGTCCCGCCCCGGCCGTCGCGGCGTTCACTTCCAAGATCGAGTCGATGAGCCCGGGAGCGTTCGAGGTCACCACGGTCGCCGACGCCGCCGCGGCGGACGCGGCGGTGCTGGACCGCGAGGCGTACGCCGCCTTCGTGCTCAGCCCCGACGGCGTCGCCCTGCGCACCGCCTCGGCCGCCGCACCCGCCGTGGCCGGCCTGTTCAGCGCCGCCGCCGCGCAGCTCGGCGCGAGCACCGGCACCCCGGTGACCGTCACCGACCTCGCCCCGCTGGGCCCCGACGACCCGCGCGGCGGCGGCTTCGCGGCGGGCTTCTTCCCCCTGGTGATCACGTCCATGGCGGCCGCGATCGCGCTCTACTTCGTCGTTGCCGGTTTCGCCGCGCGGCTCGTCGGGCTGCTCGCCTTCGCCGCCCTGTCCGGCGCGGCCGGCGCGACTGTGCTGCAGACCTGGCTCGGTGTCGTCGGCGGCGACTGGTGGCCGGTCGCGGGCGTCATCGCGCTGATCACCCTCGCCATCAGCGCTACGATCCACGGCCTGGCCGGCGTCGCCGGGCCGCGCGGCATCGGCCTCGGCGCGGTGCTGATCCTGCTGGTCGGCAACGCGCTGGGCGCGGTCGGCGCGGCCCCAGAACTGCTGCCGCAGCCCTGGGGCGAGGTCGGCCAGTGGCTGCCCATCGGGGCCGGGGCGACCCTGTTGCGCTCGGCCGCCTGGTTCGGCGGCGCGGGCGGCGGCGCGGCTGCCTGGGTGCTGGCCTCGTGGGCGCTGACCGGACTGGCCCTGGTCGGCCTCGGCCGGCTCGGGCGCAAGGAACAGGCGCTGCCGGAGGAGGCGGAGGCGCACGAGGCGGCCCGTCATCTCGGCGCTACGGTGGCAGCCTGAGCTGACGTACGCCGGGCGCGCCCGCCTGCGCGCCCGGCGTATCCCCCTGCGGAACGGGGTTCCGTTAGACGGCGGCACGGGAATCCGGAACGATGGTGTTCCGGAACAGGAATGCGCTCCCCGTGCGCGTTGTTGGCTCCGGTGGAACGACCATCTGCAGGAGGCGAACGACGTGCTCGACCCACAGAAGCTCTACCAGCTGACCGACGAACTGCCCGAGCTGGGCCGTCCGGTCCTGCTGCACGCGCTCTCCGGGTTCGTCGACGCCGGTTCGGCCGGCAAGCTCGCCCGCGAGCACCTGCTCGACTCGCTCGAGTCGACCGTGGTGGCCGAGTTCGACCTCGACCAGCTCTACGACTACCGCTCCCGCCGGCCGCTGATGCACTTCTCGGCCGACCACTGGGAGGCGTACGACGAGCCCAAGCTGGAGCTGCACGCCCTGCGCGACCACGACGACACCCCGTTCCTGCTGCTCACCGGTCCCGAGCCGGACTTCCAGTGGGAGCGGTTCGTGGCCGCCACGACCGGGCTGATCGAGCAGCTCCAGGTGCGGCTGACCATCGGCGTGCACGCGATCCCGATGTCCGTGCCGCACACCCGCCCCGCCGGCATCACCGCGCACGGCACCCGGCCCGAACTGGTGGTCGGGCACGAGCCGTGGATCGCCGACGTGCAGGTCCCGGCGAGCATGACCAACCTGCTGGAGTACCGACTGGGCGAGGCCGGGCACGACGCCATGGGCTTCGCCGCGCACGTGCCGCACTACCTCGCCGACAGCGAGTACCCGCAGGCCGCCGAGCTGCTGCTGACCTCGGTGTCGCGGGCCACCGGCCTGCTGCTGCCGACCGAGGATCTGCGCGAGGCCGGCGACCGGGTGCGCGCCGAGATCGAGCGCCAGCTGACCGACAACCACCAGGCCGCGGCCGTGGTGAAGGCGCTGGAGGAGCAGTACGACGCGTTCATGCGCGGCCGGGGCAGCAACCTGCTGACCGAGCCCGCGCCGCTGCCGACGGCCGACGAGCTGGGCGCGGAGCTGGAGCGGTTCCTCGCCGAGCACAGCAAGGGCGACAAGAGCGAGGGCTGAACCGGCACGGGCCCGCGTGGTTTGCGCGGGCCCGGCATTCTGTGCGGCATGGACGACGGGGGTTCTCACGACGCGCTGCGCCGCGCGCTGGCGTGGTCGGCGCATCCGATCAGCGTGGCCGGCCTGGCCCTGCTGCTGGCCAACGATCATCTGTTCAAGGCCTGGCAGCCGGGACCGGTCACCGGCAAACTGAGCGACGTCGCGGGCATGCTGATGTTCCCGCCGCTGCTGGCGGTGCTCGTGGCGGTCGTGGCGCCGCGCGTTCCGGCACGGGCGCTCGCGGTGGGGGCGCTGGCCGCGACCGGCGCGGGCTTCGCTTTCGTGAAGGCGACGGCGTACGGCGCACAGCTCGCCTCGCAGGCGTGGTCGATGGTCAACGAGCCGTCCCTGGTCCGAGCCGACGTCACCGACCTGCTGGCGCTGCCCGCGCTGACACTGTGCTGGTGGGCCTGGCAGCGCACCGCCCGGCGACCGGCCCCGGGCCGACGCACGGCCCGCCTGGTGCGCGGGGCGCTCCTGCTGCCGGTCGCGCTGCTGGCCACCACCGCCACCACCGCGAGTCCGGAGCACGGGCCGGAAGCGATCCTGCTGCACGAGGACGGCGGGCGGCTCGTGCTCGGCGTGAACGGAAGGTTCGACGTCGAGTGGGCCGTCAGCGCGGACGACGGGCTCACCTGGACCGCCCTCGACGGCGAACCGGACGGCGCGACCGCGCTGCAGGCGTCGAAACAGGACTGCGCCGGGAGGGTCTGCTACCGGGTCGTCACGGGCGAGCTGCGGGTCGAGTCCAGCGCGGACGGCGGAGCGACCTGGCAGACCGCCTGGGAGATCAGCGGCAGTCAGCTCGCGAAGTTGTCCGAAGCCTACGAGCGACGCGGGCTCTTCGGCCCGACGGGTGAGCCGACTGGTGACCTGATGTCGTTCGCGCTGGTGGTGCGTGAGGTGGGAAACGAGCATGTGGTGCTGGTGGCCAACGGTCGCGACGGGATCCTGCGCCGCGGCACCGACGGTCGGTGGACCCGGCTCGGCTCGTGGCATGGCGGCGTGCTGGAGTCACCGCCCCCGTTGGCATAGGCGCATCGGCGGCTTGCCCAGGCGACGCTCGACAGACACGGTGCCGGGGCGGCCGCGGCTGCACGCGCTCGAAGAAACACCGGGCGGCACGCCGTGCGTGCCGCCCGTTCCGTTCAGGCTTCTGTCGCTCAGGTGGCCAGGGCGAACTGGAAGCCGGTCGACACGTCCTTCGGCTTGTCCAGGCCGGTCACCACGGTGGCCGGGACGAGCACCGGGTCGAACCCGGTGAAGCCGATGCCGACCTGCCCGGATGCGTTGTCGCCCCAGGCCTTGATGACGCCGTTGCTGATGGCGACGGTGAAACCGCCGTCGAGGCCGGCTCCGGACCCGTTGGTGGAGATGTCGACGACGCCGGTGAGGCCGACCGCCTCGGCGGGGCGCAGCTGCGGGGTCGCCGTGGTGCCGAGGCCGAGTTGGCCGTCGCCGTTCGCGCCCCAGCCCTTCACCCGGCCGTTGGCCAGGATCGCCAGGCTGGAGAAGCCGCCCGCGTTGACGGTCCTGGCCCCGGTGAGGTCGACGACCGGCGTCGGGATCGGCACCGGGGCGGTGCTGGCGGTGCCGGTGCCGACCTGGGCGCGCGAGTTCTCGCCCCAGCCGCGCACGGTCCCGTTGCCGAGCACCGCGAGGGCGTGGCTGTCACCGGCGTCGACCTGCTTGACCCGTACGCCCGCGAGGCCTCCCACCGCCACCGGCGTGGTCTGCGGGTCGGGGCCGGCCTCGCCGATGCCCAGCTGACCGGAGCGGTTGTCGCCCCAGGCGCGCAGCGTGCCATCGGCCAGCAGCGCCAGGCTGAACTGCGAACCGGCCGCGATGCCGACGACCTTCAGCCCGGTCAGCCCGGTGACGGCGACCGGGGTGGTGCGGTCGTCGGTGGTGCCGTCGCCGAGCTGGCCGCGGGCGTTGTCGCCCCAGGCGAGCACGGTGCCGTTGCCCAGCAGGGCGAGGCTGTGCGCCCCGCCCGCGGCGAGCGCCTTCACCCCGCGCACGTTCGGCACGGAGCCGGGGATCGGGCGGTCGATGGTGGTGCCGTCGCCGAGCTGGCCGTCGTCGTTGTCGCCCCACGCCTTGACCGTGCCGTTGTGCAGCAGCGCCAGGCTGAACCGGCCGCCGCCCTCGACGTCGAGGACCTCGTCCGGCACGGCGGCGCTGACCGCGCTCGGCCGGGTGATCAGCGTGCCGTCGCCGAGCTGGCCGGAGTCGTTGAAGCCCCAGGACTCGACGCCCGCGACCGGCGCCTGCGGTTTCGGTTTCGGTTTCGGTTTCGGTGTGCCGTGGCTGCCGCCGCCGTGGCTGCCGCCGCCTTTCACATCCTCCGCCCAGGCGGCGTGGGGCGCCCCCAGGGCCATCATGGTGGTGACGGCGACGGCCCCCAGGGCGCGCAGTCCTGTTGTGACAGGTCGCATGTACGTTTCCCCCGCATGGTTGCGACATGAGTCGGCCGCGCCCGAGCGCGCGATGAAAGCGCAGCTCACGGCCTCGTGCTAGTTGTATCGCAGGCCGGTCCGGCGATCATCGCGACGCGCGACGGCGGCCCGGTCCGGATCGTCGCCGACCGTTGCCGGGGTATTGCCGAACGGTGAACCTGCACGCATGATGACGGAACTTCGACGTGCACCGCGTACGAGAGTGAGGCGACGATGCCCTTTTCCAGCCCCATGGCCGACGTCGAGATCCCCGAGGTCTCCGTCCCGCAGCTCGTGATCGGACCCGCGGCGGCACGCGGCGACCATCCCGCGCTCGTCGACGGCCGCACCGGGCAGACGCTGACGTACGCGCAGCTCGCGCACATGGTGGACCGGCTCGCCGCCGGGCTGGCCGGGGCCGGGCTGCGGCCGGGTGACGTGCTGGCCCTGTTCAGCCCGAACACGCTGCTCTACCCGGTGGTGTTCCACGCCGCGCTGGCCGCCGGCGCGACGGTCACCACCGTCAACGCGCTGGCCACCCCGAAGGACCTGACCACCCAGCTCAGCGACTCCGGCGCGAAGCTGCTGGTCACCGTGTCGCCGTTCCTCGACCGGGCGACGGCCGCCGCGGCACAGGTGCAGGAGATCCTCGTCTGCGACACGGCCGAGGGATACCGCTCGGTGCAGGAGTTGACGGCCACGACCGAGCCCCCGCCCGTGGTGGACATCGACCCGGCCTCGGCGCTGGCCGTGCTGCCGTACTCCAGCGGCACCACCGGCGTCGCCAAGGGCGTCATGCTCACCCACCGCAACCTGGTCGCCAACATCGCGCAGACCCAGCAGGTAGTCAAATACGACCCCGCCGACAAGGTGCTGGCGGTGCTGCCCTTCTTCCACATCTACGGGCTGACCGTGCTGATGAACATGGCCCTGTCGAAGGGCGCGACGCTGATCGTGCTGCCACGCTTCGACCTGGTCGAGTTCCTGACCGCGATGCAGGACCAGAAGGTCAGCCGCGCGTTCGTCGCACCGCCGATCGTGCTGGCGCTGGCCAAGCACCCGCTCGTCGACCAGTACGACCTGTCGGCGCTGCAGGTCGTGTTCTCCGGCGCGGCCCCGCTCGACGGCGAACTCGCGCAGGCCTGCGCGAACCGGCTCGGCTGCGTGGTGCAGCAGGGCTACGGGATGACCGAGCTGTCGCCGGTGTCGCACGCGCAGGTCCACGGCGACACCCGGGTCAAGCCCGGCACCGTCGGCCCGCTGATCCCGAACACGCTGGCCCGGGTGGTGGACGTGGCCACCGGTGACGACCTGGGCTCCGGCGAGCCCGGCGAGCTGTGGATCAAGGGGCCGCAGGTGATGCAGGGCTACCTGGGCCGCCGGGAGGACACCGATGCCACCGTCGACGCCGACGGCTGGCTGCACACGGGCGACGTGGGCCTGGTCGACGCCGACGGGGACTGGTTCATCGTCGACCGGGTCAAGGAGCTGATCAAGTACAAGGGTTACCAGGTGCCGCCGGCCGAGCTGGAGGCGGTGCTGCTGGGCCATCCGTTGATCGCCGACGCGGCCGTGGTCGCCGGGCACGACGCCGAGGGCGAGGAGATCCCGCACGCCTTCGTCGCGGCCGCTCCCGGCGCCGAGCTCAGCGCCCAGGACGTCAAGGACTACGTCGCCGAGCGGGTCGCGCCGTACAAGCGGGTCCGTGCCGTCACCTTCGTCGACGCCATCCCCAAGAGCGCCTCCGGCAAGATCCTCCGCAAGGACCTCCGCGCCCAGCTGTAACGGGACGGGACGGGACGGGACGAAGGAAGGGCACCTTCTTAACGCTCCGCGTTATAGAAGGTGCCCTTCTTAACGCGGAGAGCGGGGTGAGCAGGGCCGGCGGATCCTCAACGGTCCGGTGGGCGTGTCCGGCACCGCCATGATCGTTCGACTTGCCCGGCACCTGTGCGTATCTTGAGCGCCCATACGACCACATGCCGGGCAAGTCCGGCGATCATGGGGCGGCGCCGGTGTGGCTGGCGGCACCCGGCCGTGTGGGCTTGGCGGGCGGGGGACTAGCGTGACCAGGTGTTCGCCGCGTTCGCTCCGATCTGGATGATCACCGCCCTGGGCTGGGGCACGATGCGCTTCGGGGTGCTGACCCGGGCCACCCAGCAGGCGCTGGCGAACTTCACCTTCGTCATCGCGATCCCGTGCGTGCTGTTCACGTCGTTGGTCAAGGTGCCGCTCGGCGACCTGCCGCTGCGTCCGCTGGCCGCCATCGCGCTGAGCACGCTGCTGATCGGGCTGTCGGTGTACCTCGTCGCGCGCCGGCTCATGCCCGGCCCCGACGGGGACCGGGTCATCGCGGCGATGGCGTCGGCGTACGTCAACGCCGGCAACCTCGGCGTGCCGGTCGCGGTGTACGTCCTCGACGACGTCTCGCTGATCATGGCGGTGCTGGTCTTCCAGACCATGCTGGTGACCCCGCTGATCGTCGGGCGGCTCGACGCCTCCGCGCACCGGGCCGAGCGGGACCGCCTGGCGGCCGGTCCGGAGCACGGCGCCGGGGCGGAGGAGCGGGCGGGGAGCGCCGCGGCGTCGCGCTGGCGGCGGCTGGCGATGCTGCCGCTGCGTACCCCCGTGATCCTGGGGTCGATGGCGGGCGTGACCGCGAGCGCGGCCGGGTGGCTGCCGCCGGAATGGCTGCTGCGGCCGCTGGAGCTGCTGGGCGGCGCGGCGGTGCCGGCGGCGCTGTTCGCGCTGGGCATGTCGCTGCACCAGACGGACGCGTCGGCGTGGCGGCTGCCCGGGCGCGAGGTCACCGCGGCGGTGCTGCTGAAGGTGGTCGCGCAGCCGGTGGCGGCGTACCTGATCGGGCGTTGGCTGCTCGGCCTCGACGGCGCGGCGCTGCTGGCGGTGACGCTGGTCGCGGGCCTGCCGACGGCCCAGAACACCTTCGTGTACGCATCGGAGTTCCGTGCCTCGACCGCGCTGAGCAGGGACGCGATCCTGTTCTCCAGCTTGCTGTCGATGGGCACCCTCACGCTGATCCTCTGGCTACTCGGCCCAGCCTGACGCGGACCGCTTCATGGCTGCTCAGAGCAGGTGGAGTGTTAACAAGGTGCCCTTCCTCCACATATAGCGATGTGAAGGTGCCCTTCCTTTCCTCGCGAGGGGAGGGAATGATGGGGGTGGAGCTGAGGCGCCGCCGTGCGAAGGGCAGAACCATTCGGTTCGTACGGGTGGCGTAGGCCGTGACGTCTGTCGTAGCCGTGTCCGGGCAGGAATCTGCACGTCGACCGCATCACAGACGTCTCTAGGAGAGTGCGTTGACCCCCGATCTCACGTCATCGCCGCACCACCACCGCCGCAGGGCCGACCGCCGCCTGGTCGCGCTCGGCGCGGCCGCCGCCATGACCGCCGCCACCGCCCTGGCGGGGGTGCTGCTGGCGAGCACCGAAGCCGCCGCAGGCACGTTGAGCGGCAGTTTCTACCGCGACCCCACGTCCGGCGTGAACCAGTGGCTCGCGGCCAACCCGAACGACTCGCGCGCGTCGCTGATCAGCCAGCGCATCGGCAGCCAGCCGCAGGCCCGCTGGTTCGCCAACTACAACCTGAGCACGATCCAGTCGCAGGTCACGTCGTACGTGAACGCCGCGAACAGCGTGAACCAGATCCCGGTGCTGGTGCCGTACATGCTGCCCAACCGCGACTGCGGCGGGGCGAGCGCGGGCGGCGCGCCCACCATCAGCGCGTACCGCACCTGGATCGACAGCTTCGCCGCGGGTCTCGGCACGCGCACCGCCGTGATCATCCTGGAGCCGGACTCGCTGGCCCTGCAGACCTGCCTGTCGTCGAGCGACAAGGCCGACCGCAACTCCGCGCTCAGCTACGCCGTGACGAAGTTCAAGCAGGTCAACTCCAACGCCAAGGTGTACCTCGACGCGGGCCACTCGGCCTGGAACAGCGCGTCGGACACCGCGTCGCGGCTGCAGGCGGCCGGTGTGTCCAACGCGGCCGGTTTCTACTCGAACGCGTCCAACTTCCGCTGGACCGCCGATGAGGTCAACTTCGGCCGCAACGTGCTCAACGCGCTCGGCAACGGCAACCTGCACCAGGTCATCGACACCGCCCGCAACGGCAAGGGCCCGCTGGGCAGCGAGTGGTGCGACCCGTCCGGCCGGGGCACCGGCCAGGCGCCGACCACCGCCACCAACGAGTCGACCGTCGACGCGTTCATCTGGATCAAGCCGCCGGGCGAGGCCGACGGCTGCGCCGCGAGCGCGGGGCAGTTCGTGCCGGACCTGGCGTACTCGCTGGCCCAGAACGGCATCGTGACCAGCCCGCCGCCGAGCCCGTCCACGGTGCCGTCGCCGTCGGTGTCCCCGTCGCGCTCGGCGTCGCCGTCCCCGTCGGCTCCGCCGTCGCCCTCGGCCTCGCCGTCCACCCCGCCCTCGCCGTCCCCGTCGGCCAGCCAGGGCACCGGGGCCTGTTCGGTGAGCTACAAGGTGGACAGCCAGTGGAACAACGGCTTCGTCGCCTCCGTGGTCATCACCAACCGGGGTCCGGCGATCACGTCGTGGACGCTGACCTGGACGTACGGCGGCAACCAGGCGGTCACCAACGCCTGGAACGCCACGGTCACGGCCAGCGGGGCGAACGTCACGGCACGCAACGTGGCGCACAACGGCAGCATCGCCACGAACGGGACGGCGAGCTTCGGCTTCCAGGCCACGTACAGCGGGACCAACACCAACCCGACCGCCTTCAAACTGAACAACGTCACCTGCAGCTGAGAACGGCTGAGCAGGACCGGAGGGCCGATACGCTGCGTATCGGCCCTCCGGCCGCCGGTGCGGGAACAGCCGCCCCGGGGCCGGTGTTCGACCTGGGCGGACACGAATACGATTCGGGTCCGACGGTGGATGTTCCGGTGACAGTGGAGGCAGGCATGGCGAAGGCACGTGGTCCGCAGGTGGGCGAGGTGGCTCCCGACTTCGAGCTGCCCTCGCAGGGCGGTGAGACGGTGCGGCTCAGCGACTTCCGGGGCAAGCAGACCGTCGTCCTGTACTTCTACCCCAAGGACAACACGTCCGGCTGCACCGCGGAGGCCTGCTCCTTCCGGGACAGCTACGAGGTCTTCACCGAGGCCGGCGCGCAGGTCATCGGCGTCAGCTCCGACTCCGTCGAGTCGCACGACGGCTTCGCCCAGCGCTACAAGCTGCCGTTCCTGCTGCTGGCCGACGCGGGCGGCGAGGTCCGCAAGGCGTACGACGTCCCGGCCACCTTCGGCCTGCTGCCCGGCCGGGTCACCTACGTCATCGACCGCGAGGGCGTGGTCCGCAACGTCTTCTCCTCCCAGGCCAACATCGGCAAGCACGTCACCAGCGCACTGGAAGTCGTCCAGTCCCTCGCCTGACGGGCAAAGGAAGGGCACCTTCTTAACGCTCCGCGTTGCAGAAGGTGCCCTTCTTAACGGCCGGTGGTGCCTGAGCAGGGCGGGAGCGCCGCCGCCGCGAAGGCGTGACGCAGGCCGCCCTGGCCGCACCGGTCGCCGTCGCCTAGGCTCGTGCCCGGACTTCGAAGGCGAAGGGCTGCTCGCCGCACCCGAGGACCTCCGAAGCGCGCGGGCCGCCCGGCGAGGCAGGTAACGAACATGGCGCTGGCCCAGCACCCCCTTGACCACCGCTACCACGGCGAACACCCGGTGCGCACCGTCGCCTACCTGCTGCGCGAGGACCGCTGGCGGCTGCTGCTCGGCGTGCTGGCGTTCGCCGTCAAGCACAGCCCGACCTGGCTGCTGCCCCTGGTCACCGCCAACGTGATCGACGTCGTGGTGCGCCACGAACCCGTCGAGCGGCTGTGGTGGAACGCCGGCCTGATGCTCGCCTGCCTGAGCCTCAACTACCCGTTCCACGTGCTGTTCGTACGCAACCACAGCGGCTCCGTCCGCCGCATGGGCACCCGGCTGCGCTCGGCCCTGTGCCGCCGCATGCAGGAGCTGTCCATCGGCTACCACTCCCGCTCCAGCGCCGCCGTGCTGCAGTCGAAGGTGATCCGCGACGTCGAGGCGATCGAGCAGATGGTGCAGCAGGCCGGCGACGTGGGTGTGGGCGCGCTGATGATGCTGCTCGGCGGCACCGTCGTGATCGCGCTGCGGGCCCCGCTGTTCCTGCCGGTCTTCCTGGTGCTGGTGCCGTGCGCGGCGTTCCTGGTGATGAAATTGCGCAATCGGATGCGCACGGACAACGAGTCGTTCCGCCGCGAGGTGGAGCGGTTGTCGTCACGCGTCGCCGAGATGACCACGCTGATCCCGATCACCCGCGCGCACGGCCTGGAGCGCGACGCGCTGCGCCGGGTCGACGGCTCGCTGGACCGCGTACTGCGCGCGGGTCTGCGCCTGGACCTGCTCAACGGCCGCTTCGGTGCGCTGGCCTGGACCCAGATGCAGGTGCTGAGCGTGGCCTGCCTGGCCGGCTCGGCGCTGGTCGCGTACTACGGCTGGGCCCCGATCAGCGAGGGCGACGTGGTGATGCTCAGCGCGTACTTCTCCACGCTGACCGGCTCGGTGATGACGCTGATGAGCCTCGGCCCGATCTTCGTCAAGGGGCTGGAGTCGGTGCGCTCGGCGGGCGAGCTGCTGCAGGCCCCCGACCTGGAGGTCAACGCGGGCAAGCTGCGGGTCGACGAGGTGCGCGGCGCGGTGCGCTTCGAGGGCGTGGGTTTCGCGTACGACGGGGCGGCGGGCAGCGCTGTTCGCGACTTCGACCTCGACGTCGCGGCGGGCGAGCGCATCGCGCTGGTCGGCCCGTCGGGCGCGGGCAAGTCCACCATCCTGAACCTGGTCATCGGCTTCCTCCGGCCGACCTCCGGCCGCCTCCTGCTCGACGGCCGCGACATGGAGACCCTGGACCTGCGCACCTACCGGCGCTTCGTCTCGGTGGTGCCGCAGGAGCCGATCCTGTTCGAGGGCAGCATCTTCGACAACGTCACGTACGGCATGGCCGACGTGCCCCTGGAGCGGGTGCGCCAGGCGCTGGCCGACGCGAACGCGCTGGACTTCGTCGACCAGCTCACCGACGGGCTGGACACGGTGGTGGGGGAGCGCGGCGCGCGCCTGTCCGGCGGCCAGCGCCAGCGCCTGGCCATCGCGCGCGCCCTGATCCGCGACCCGCGCGTGCTTATCCTCGACGAGGCCACCTCGGCCCTGGACACCCACTCCGAGGCGCTCATCCAGCAAGCCATGGAGCGCCTGGTCGCGGGCCGTACCGTCTTCGTCGTCGCGCACCGCCTGTCCACCATTCGTAACGCCGACCGCATCATCGTCATGCGCGACGGCCGCATCGAGGAGATCGGCCCGCACGACGACCTGCTCTCCCGCCGCGGCTCGTACGCCCGCCTTCAGTCCACCCAGCTCGCCTGAGGAAACCCGCAGCTCAGTGCATAACGAAGGTTAGGAAGGGCACCTTCTTTAACGCGGAGCGTCAAGAAGGTGCCCTTCCTTTGGAGCGAGGAGGAAGAGGGAGATCGGCAGGGCGAGGCCTGCGATCAGGGTGAACAGGCTTGCCCAGAGGTCGGGGCCGGTCAGGGTGCCGTGGTGGAAGGTGTGGAAGCCCAGGTGGAGGGTGTTGAAGGTGATGGAGCCGGCGAGGGCGAGGCGGGCGGTGGCGCGGCGGTAGCGGATCGCGGGCACGGCCAGCAGGACGGCCAGGGTCAGGAAGGTCGCGCCCAGGTCGGCCGTGAGGTGCTCGTTGTAGGGCGGGTACGCGGCGGTCCAGTGGTGGCCGAGGCCGGGGAACGTGGTGAAGAAGTGGCGTGGGGCCGCATAGGCCCATAGCCCCCACCACAGGTGCACCACCGCCATGCCGGCCAGTCCGAGCCGGACGATCAGCTTCCGCATGCCCGCAGTGTGCCCTACACCTCCAGTTGCTGCACGGCCGCCTCGATGGCGCGGTGGAAGGTCGGGTACGCGTAGATCATGTGCTGCAGGACGTGCACCGGGACCTGGGCGTGCACGGCGACGGCCAGCGCGCTGAGCACCTCGCCGCCGGTGGGCCCGGCCGAGGTCGCGCCGACGAGCACGTCCCGGTCGCGGTCGGCGACGAGCTTGATGAACCCGTCGTTGCCGACCTTGTGGATCCAGCCGCGGGTGGACTCGGGCAGTTTCGTGTACGCGGTCTGCACGTGGATGCCCTGGTGCCGGGCCGCTTCCTCGGTCAGCCCGACCGAGCCGATCTCGGGGTCGGTGAAGGTGACCCGGGGGTGCGCCCGGTAGTCGGCGGGCGGCCCCTCCTGGCCGAGGATGTCGCGGATCGCGATGGCCGCCTGGTACATCGCCATGTGCGTGAACGCGCCGTGGCCGGTGCAGTCGCCGACGGCCCACAGCCCGTCGGCGGCCCGCATGTGCCCGTCCACGGTGATCTCCTTGGCGGCCGGGTCCAGGCCGACCGTGTCCAGGCCGAGCCTGTGCAGGTCGGCGGTGCGCCCGGTGGCGACGAGCAGCTTCTCCGAGGCGAACTCCCGGCCGTCGGCCAGGTGCACGGTGTTGCCGTCGACCCGTACCGCCCGGCAGCCGGTGTGCACGGCGACGCCGTCGCGCTGGAGCACCTCGGTGATCAGCTCCGACGACTCGGGCTCCTCGTACGCCATCAGCCGGTCCATCGCCTCGATGACGGTGACCCGGACCCCGAAGCGCTGGAACATCTGCGCCAGTTCGAGGCCGATCGCCCCGCCGCCGAGCACGGTCAGCGACGTCGGCAGCTCCTCCACCTCGATGGCTTCCTTGTTGGTCCAGAACGGGGTCTCGGCCAGCCCGGGGACCGGCGGGATCGCGGCCTTGGTGCCGGTGCCGACGACGACGCCCTTGCGCGCGGTGTAGACCTGCCCGTCGACCTCGACCCGCTTCGGCCCGGCCAGCCTGCCGGTGCCGCGCAGGAAGCGGCCGCCGCGCCCGGTGAACCGGTCGACGGCGACCTTGTCGTCCCAGAAGTCGGTGGCCTCCTCCCGGATGCGCTTGGCCACCGGGGCCCAGTCGGGGAAGACCTCCGAGGAGCCCGCCATGCCGCTGATCCGGCGGCCCTCGGCCAGCAGGCCGGAGGCCCGGATCATCATCTTGCTGGGGACGCAGCCCCAGTACGGGCATTCGCCGCCGACGAGCCGGTTCTCGATGCCGAGCACGCTCAGCCCGGCCATGGCCAGCTTGCCGCCGACCTCCTCGCCGCCGACGCCCATGCCGAGGACGATGACGTCCACTTCTTCAGCCATGAGTCCTGTATATCCGAATCCGGTCAGGCTGATGCGCGTACCACGAGTTCGGTCGGCAGGACCACGGCCGGCGGGACCTCCTCGCCCGCGATGACCCGCAGCAGCTGGCGGGCCAGCTCCCGGCCCAGCTCCAGGATCGGCTGCCGGACGGTGGTCAGCGGCGGGTCGGTGTAGCGGGAGATGTCGAAGTCGTCGAAGCCGACCACGGCGACGTCCTCGGGGATGCGCCGGCCCAGCTCGCGCAGCGTGGTGATGGCCCCGTGCGCCATCAGGTCCGAGGCCACGAAGACCGCGTCGAGCTGCGGGTCGTCCTCCAGCAGCTGGCGCATCGCGGTCGCGCCGGACTCGCGGGTGAAGTCGCCGACGGCCACGATCGAGCGCCGGTCGGAGCCGCGCAACTCGGCGCGGTAGCCGGCGAGCCGGTCGATGCCGGCGACCATGTCCTGCGGCCCGGCGATGGTGGCGATGCGGGACCGCCCCGAGTCGAGCAGGTGGCGCACGGCTGCCCGTACGCCGCCGATGTGGTCCACGTCGACGTACGGGACCGGCGAGCGGCCCAGGGGGCGGCCGCTGACGACGACCGGCATGCCGAGCCGGTGCAGCTGTCCGGGCAGTGGGTCCACGCCGTGGGTCGAGGCGAACAGCACCCCGTCCACGTGCCGCGCCGTGGTGTAGCGCTCGACCCGCTCGTATCCGCCGACGGTGTTGGTCATCATCAGCACGAGCTGCTTGTCGGCCGCGTCGAGCTCCTGGCTGACGCCGTGGATGATGCTCGGGAAGAACGGGTCGTCGGAGAAGACGCGGCTGGCGCTCTCCGGCAGGACCAGCGCGATCGAGTCGGTGCGCTGGGTGACCAGGCTCCTGGCGGCCGCGTTGGGGATGTAACCGAGCTCCTCGACGGCTCGGCGCACCGCGCTGCGGATCGGCTCGGCGACCTTGGGCGAGCCGTTGACCACCCGCGAGACGGTCGCCCGGGACACCCCGGCCAGACGCGCCACAGCCTCCAGCGTCGGCCGCTCGTGTGCCTGGCTCATGCCTGCTCCTCGCTGCGCTCGTCGCATGCATGCGTGCCGAGCCTTCTGATTCGCCCGCCTAGCTCGCTCATGCCTGCTCCTCGCTGCGCTCTGCCGGACGGCAGTGCCGCCGACCTGTACCGGATCACATCCCGGCGACCGTGACCTTACCCCTTCCGCGTTACGGCACGAAGCCGCATGTGAGAGCGCTTTCAGAGAGAGAGCGGTTGCACAGCTCGGTAACGAGAAGGTAATCAACCCTTGACAGGGCCTAGGTCCGACTCCATTCTCTGCTGTGAGAGCGCTCTCTCAACCCGGCCGCGAATTGCCCTGATGAGCGGCCGGGTTCCTACTGACACCCCCAAGGAGGGTCGTCATGCGTGCCTCCCTGCGCCGCCTGCTGGTCCCGATCATGGTGACCGGACTGCTGGCGACCGCCGCGTGCGGTTCCGACGAGCAGCCCGGCGGCAACGAGAAGATCACTTTGAACGTCGCACTCTTCGGCGACTTCGGCTTCAAGCCGCTGTACGAGGAGTACTCCAAGGCACACCCGAACATCACGATCAAGGAGCGGATCTCCGACTACGCCGCACACCACCAGAGCCTGATCTCGCATCTGGCCACCGGCAGCGGCGCGGCCGACATCGAGGCCGTCGAGATCGGCTACCTGTCCAGCTTCACCGCCACCCCGAACCGCTTCCACAACCTGCTCGACCTGGGCGCGGGTTCGCTGGAGAACCAGTGGCTGCCGTGGAAGTGGCAGCAGGGCCTGTCGACCGACAAGAAGACGCTGATCGGTCTCGGCACCGACGTGGGCGGCATGGCCATGTGCTACCGCACCGACCTGTTCAAGGCGGCGGGCCTGCCCACCGCCCGCGACGAGGTGTCCAAGCTGTGGCCGACCTGGGAGGAGTACGTCGCCACCGGCAAGAAGTACAAGGCCGCCGCGCCGAAGTCGTACTTCATGGAGGCGTCGGGCAACATGTTCCGGGCCATGGTCGAGCAGGCCCCGACCGGCGTGTACGACGACGCCGACAAGCTCATCGTGGACAGCAACGAGTCCGTGAAGAAGGCCTGGGACCTGACCGTCGACGCGATCGCCTCCGACCAGTCCGCGAAGCTCGCGGCCTGGACGCCGGAGTGGAGCGCGGCGTTCGGCAAGGGCACCTTCGCCACCATCGTGTGCCCGGCGTGGATGACGGCGTACATCGAGACCAACGCCAAGGACGCGGCCGGCAAGTGGGACATCGCCGCGGTCCCGGGCGGGGCCGGCAGCATGGGCGGCTCGCACCTGGCGCTGCCCAAGCAGGGCAAGAACGCGCAGGCGGCGTACGACCTGATCAAGTGGCTGACCGCGCCGGAGCAGCAGAAGAAGATCTTCAAGGCGACCGGCAACTTCCCGTCGACCCCGTCGCTGTACACCGACCCGGACCTGACCGGGTTCAGCAAGCCCTTCTTCAACAACGCGCCGCTCGGCAAGATCTTCACGGCCTCGGCGCAAGCGGTGCAGCCGCAGCACCAGGGCCCGAAGCAGGGCGACGTGTTCAACACGATCGGCGCCGGGCTGGGCCGCATCGAGCAGGGCAAGCAGTCCGCCGACGACGCCTGGAAGCAGGTCCTGTCCGACGTGGCCAAGCTGGGCTGACGCGTTTCCACCGATTTCCGGGGGCCGGGCGGCGCACACCGATGCCCGCCCGGTCACCGGGCCCTTCAGGGAAGGGGAGCGCTCCGTGCGCACCTGGCTCTACAAGGCGGACACGCAGCTGTCCCCGTACGTCTACATCTCGCCGTTCTTCATCCTCTTCGCGGTCTTCGGCCTGTTCCCGCTCGGCTACACCGCCTGGGTGTCGCTGCACGACTGGAGCCTGCTCTCCGACGAGCACTCGTTCGTGGGCCTGGGCAACTACTCGGAACTGCTGGCCGACCCGTACTTCTGGAACGCACTGCGCAACACCCTGTCCATCCTGGCCCTGTCCACCATCCCGCAGCTGATCCTCGCGCTGATCCTGGCGCACCTGGTGAACCGGCCGCTGCGGGCCAAGACGCTGTGGCGGCTGGGCATGCTGCTGCCGAACGTCACCAGCGTGGTCGCGGTCGTGGTCATCTTCAGCCAGCTGTTCGGCCGCGACTTCGGCCTGATCAACTGGCTGCTGGAGAGCTTCGGCCTCGGGCGTATCGACTGGCAGGCGGGCGTCGCGTCCTCCCACGTGGCCATCGCCGCGATGATCACGTGGCGGTGGACCGGGTACAACGCCCTGATCTTCCTGGCCGCGATGCAGGCCGTGCCCAAGGAGCTGTACGAGTCGGCCACGCTCGACGGGGCGACCGCCGGCCAGCAGCTCCGGAAGATCACCATCCCGTCGATCCGGCCCACCATCATCTTCGTGGTCATCGTGTCGACGATCTACGGCCTGCAGGTCTTCGCCGAGCCCCAGCTGTTCGCCGGGGGCGGGCCCAACGGCATCATCGGCGGCCCCGACCGGCAGTTCCAGACCCTGACCCTCTACATGTACGAGCACGGCTTCAACCGCGGCTTCGAGTTCGGCTACGCCTCGGCCACCGCCTGGGTGATGTTCGGCCTGATCGTGCTCGCCGCCGCCGTCAACTACCTGATCACGCGCCGGATCCGGAGCTCCCGATGACACGCAGACTCGTCTACCTGACGCTGACCGGGGTCCTGATGCTGACCGCGTTCCCGCTGTACTTCAGCGTCGTCGTGGCCAGCCAGGACAACTCGGCCCTGGCGCAGGTGCCACCGCCGGTGCTGCCGGGCGCGAACCTGATCGAGAACATCAAGCGGGTCTTCGAGACCGTGCCGTTCGACCAGGCACTGCTCAACTCCGTGATCGTGTCGGGCATCAACACCGCGTCGGTGGTGCTGTTCTCGACGCTGGCCGGGTTCGCCTTCGCCAAGCTGAAGTTCAAGGGGCGCACCGCGCTGCTGCTGACCGTGGTCGGCACCATGATGGTGCCGATGCAGCTGGGCATCATCCCGCTGTTCATGCTGGTCACCAAGCTGGAGTGGCACGACACGCTGCTCGCGGTGACGGTGCCCGCCCTGGTCAACGCGTTCGGCGTGTTCTTCATGACGCAGTACCTGTCCGAGGCGCTGCCGACCGAGCTGCTGGAGGCCGGGCGCATCGACGGCGCGGCCACGCACCGGCTGTTCTGGCACGTGGTGCTGCCCGTCGCCCGGCCCGCCGCGGCCGTGCTCGGCATGCTGACTTTCCTCAACGTCTGGAACGACTACCTCTGGCCGCTGGTCGTGCTGGCCTCGCCGGAGAACCAGACGGTGCAGGTCGCGCTGTCCCAGCTACGGGCCGGCTACGTGCAGGACTACTCGCTGGCGCTGACCGGCACGATGCTGGCCACGCTGCCGCTGCTGCTCGTGTTCGGCCTGCTCGGCAAGCAGCTGATCGGCGGCATCATGCAGGGCGCGGTGAAGGGATGAGCACAGTGCGGGTGCAGGCATCGGCGGAGGCGCTGCGGTTCCCGGAGGGCTTCCGGTGGGGGGCCGCGACGGCGGCGTACCAGATCGAGGGGGCCGCGGCCGAGGACGGGCGCGGACCGTCCATCTGGGACAGCTTCGCCCGCCGGGACGGCCGGGTCTTCGCCGGGCACACCGGGGACGTCGCGTGCGACCACTACCGGCGCTACCGCGAGGACGTCGCGCTGATGGCCGAGCTGGGCATCGGCACGTACCGGTTCTCGATCGCGTGGCCGCGGGTCAAGCCCGACGGGACCGGGCCGGTCAACGTGCGCGGGCTGGACTTCTACGACCGGCTGGTGGACGAGCTGCTGGCGCACGGGATCGAGCCGATGGTGACGCTCTACCACTGGGACCTGCCGCTCGCGCTGCAGTCCCACGGGCGGGGCGGCTGGGGGGACCGGGACACCGCGGCGTACTTCGCCGAGTACGCCGCGGTGACCGCGTCCCGGCTCGCGGACCGGGTCGGCACCTGGACGACGCTGAACGAGCCGTGGGTCTCGGCGTTCCTCGGCTACGCCAGCGGCGACCACGCGCCGGGGCACACCGACAACCGGCAGGCCTTCCGGGCCGCGCACCATCTGCTGCTCGGGCACGGGCTGGCCGCGCAGGCGCTGCGCGCGGCGGGCGTACGCGAGCTGTCGCTCACCCTGAACCTGGCCCGGGTCAGCCCCGACGACCCGGGCGACCCGCACGACGTGGCAGCGGCCTGGCGCGTCGACGGGGTGCTCAACCGGATCTTCCTGGACCCGGTGCTGCGCGGGCGGTACCCGCTGGACATGCTGGGCCTGTTCGAGCGGTTCGGCGCGGCGGAGGCGATCGCCGACGGGGACCTCGCCGTCATCGGCGCGCCGATCGACCTGCTGGGCATCAACTACTACCAGCCCGCCCTGGTGCGGGCCCAGGTCGGCGCGGCGGCGCACCCGATGTACCCGGGCAGCGAGGGGGTGGCGTTCCTGCCGCAGCCCGGCCCGGTCACCGACATGGGCTGGACGGTCGACCCGAGCGGCCTGTCCGACCTGCTGCTGCGCCTGTCCAAGGAGTATCCGGGCACGCCGCTGATGGTGACCGAGAACGGCGCGGCGTACGCCGACGCCCGGGCCGGGGACCGGGTGGCCGACCCGGAGCGGATCGCGTACCTGGACGGACACCTGCGGGCCGTGCACGCGGCCCTGTCCGGCGGGGCGGATGTGCGCGGATACCTGGCCTGGTCGCTGCTGGACAACTTCGAGTGGGCCTTCGGCTACGACAAGCGCTTCGGTCTCGTCTACGTCGACTACGAGACTCAGCGGCGCTTCCCGAAGGACTCGGCGCTCTGGTATCGCGACGTCACCCGGGCCAACGTGCTCTGACGCGCAGCGGCGATCCCGCGCGGGAACGGTGCGACGACGTGTCGACCGGCCCGTGCGGGATCGCCGCGTCCGGCCGTCAGTAGACGGAGACGTTGTACTTGCCGAGTGCCTCCACCACGGGCTGGAAGTAGGTGATGCCGCCGGTCCGGCAGTTGCCGGAGCCGCCGGAGGTGAGGCCGAGCGCAGTGCTGCCGGAGTAGAGCGGGCCGCCGCTGTCGCCGCCCTCGGCGCAGATGTCGGTGCGGATCATGCCCTTGACCGTGCCCTCGGCGTAGTGCACTGTCGCGTTCAGGCCGGTCACCGTGCCCGAGCGGGTGCCGGTGGTGCTGCCGCGACGGGTCGCCGACTGGCCGACCACCGGGTTCGCGGCGGAGCTGAAGCCGCCGGTCTTGGTGACGGACGTGTTGGTGTACCGCACGATGCCGTAGTCGTTGCCCGGGAAGCTGGTGCCGGTCCGGTCACCGAGCTTGGTGGTGTGGGTGGCGTTGGAGAACCATTCGGTGGCCAGGTCGGTGCAGTGCCCAGCGGTCAGGAAGTAGTACGTGCTGCCGTTGCGCACGTTGAAGCCGAGCGAGCAGCGGTATCCGCCGCCGTAGATCGCGTCGCCGGCCCCGATGGTCGGTGTGAGCCGCCCGGCGACCGCCTGTAGTCGGGCCGCGCCGCCGGAGCGGGCGATCGCCTGCGCCAGGCCCGTGTAGCGCGCGCCGGTGACGGTGCTGTCGACGTCGACGACGATCTGGTTGCTCACCGGGTCGACGGACCAGGCGGTGCCGACCAGGCCGCGGTCCAGCGCCGCGATGAGCCGGTCGAGCTGCCGGGTGCTGCGGGTGACGAGGCGCGCCTGCGCGCCGGTGGCGCGTACCGCGTCGGCGGCCGCGGCGTCGGTGACGTTGACGACGGTGCGGCCGGTGGCGTCGATGTGGCTGCCGGCGCTGCGGTCGTCGCCCAGCGAGGCGGCGAGGGCGGCGCCGTCCACGGGGGACGGTGTCGCCTGGGCGGGTGCGGTGATCCCGACGAGGCCGGCTGCCACGGTGGCGGCAGTGGCGATCGCCAGGGCGATTCTGGTGGGTTTCACATGTCCTCCCCTGATGAGTTCCACCCGGTGGGGCGGATGCGCATCGATTGATGGACATGCTTGCAAGCTGATGGGCGGGTGCTCAACCGGCCTTCGGGGGGTACGCCGTCACGCCGCCCGCGACACGGGAGGTGTCACGGGCGACGTCGGGACCAGGTGGGCCGGTCGCGCCACGACGCCCGGCGCGGTGGTCCTTTTCCCAGGTGATCCCGGAGGTGAGGTTAAGAAGGTGCCCTTCCTCTACGTATGGCGATGGGAAGGTGCCCTTCCTTTGGCCTTATGCGTCGAAGATGAGGCAGGAGGAGGTGGCGTGGGCCAGGAGGCGGCCTCGGTCGTCGGTGAGCTGGGATTGCGCGAGGGCGGTGCGGCGACCGCGGGAGATGACCGTGCCCTCGCAGCGCAGCATGCCGGAGTCGACGCTGACGGGGCGGAGGAACTTCGTGGTCAGGTCCAGGGAGGTGTAGCCGACGCCGGCGGGCAGGGTGCTGTGCACGGCGCAGGCGGCGGCGGTGTCGAGCAGGGTGGCCAGGATGCCGCCGTGCACGCCGCCGAGCGGGTTGTAGTGGAACTCCTGGGCGCGCATGGTGACCACGACGCGGCCCTCCTCGGCCTCCAGGCCGTCCATGCCGAGCAGGTGCATCACCGGCGGCGCCGGGAGCTCACCGCGCGACATCGCCTGCAGCAACTCCAGGCCGCTGAACCGGCCCAGCTCGGCGGCGTTGCGGCGCGGGTCGGACCAGGAGAAGGTGCGCGTGCGCTCCGCGGTCGCCAGGGTCGCGGTCGGCTCGGTCTGGGTCTGGGTCATGGACTCAGCCTGGCAGGCGGTTGCTGAGTCTGTCAACGAGACTTAGCCTGGTGGGGTGAGACCTACCGCACTCGACTGGTCGGCCGAGAACTGCACCGTCGCCCGGGCCATGGCCGTGCTCGGCGAGCGCTGGACGCTGGTGGTGCTGCGGGAGGTCTTCAACGGCATCCGCCGATTCGAGGACATGCGCGAGCACAGCGGCATGCCCCGGCAGGTGCTGACCAACCGGCTCAACATGCTGGTCGAGCAGGGCGTGCTGCACCGGGTGCCGTACCGGGAGCCCGGCGAGCGCGAGCGCCACGAGTACCGGCTGACCGAGAAGGGCTTCGACCTGTATCCGGTGCTGGTCGCCGTACGGGAGTGGGGCGACCGGTATCTCGCCGATCCGGCGGGGCCGCCGGTGGACATGGTGCACCGGGACTGCGGGTCGGCCGTGCACGTGTCGCTGGCCTGCGCCGACGGGCACGAGGTGGGCTCGCCCCGGGAGGTGGTGACCCGGCCCGGGGCGGGGGCGATCCGGCGGGGGCGTACGCCCACCGCCGCGGAAGCGGCCTGATCCGGCCCGGCGGCGGACCGCGGCGCCCTCGCCCGTGCTCGCCGGTTGACCGGCGTCGGTGTGCCGCGACCGGTCTGCGACGACCTGGCATCGGGCTGGCCCCGCGCCGCGCGGGCTGGCAGCATGGCGCGGCGTGGAACGAGTGCTGATCCTGCCGCCGCGAGTGACCGAGACCGGGCTTGCCTTCTCCGACGCCGCGCGCCGGCGCGGCATGCGCGTCGAGACCCTGCACACCTGGCGGCTGCCCGAGCACCTGGCGGGGCACCCCGGTGCGCACCTCTATGCCGGGCCGCTGTTCGCCGACGCGGTCGGGGCGGAACTCGGCGCGGGGCTGCTGGAGCCTGATCAGGACTGGCTCGCCCGGCTGCCGCGCGAGGCGACCCGTCGCGAGATCGTGTTCACGACGCTCGCGCGGGCGCGCCTGCTGGACCGGCCCGCGTTCGTGAAGCCGCCGGACGACAAGAGCTTCCCAGCCGGGGTCTACGTGTCCGGGGCGGGCCTTCCCGGGCCGGACGTACTGGCGGACGACGCTCCGGTGCTGGTCAGTGACGTGGTGCGGTTCGAGGTGGAGTTCCGGCTGTTCGTGGCGGCGGGCCGGGTATGTGCCGTCAGCAGGTACGCCGTGGACGGGGAACTGGATCTCGCCGCGTACGCGGAGGACCCGCGGTGCGCGGAGGCGGCGGCTTTCGCGTCGGAGCTGTTCTCCGCGGGGATGCCTGAGCTGCCGAGCGCGGTGGTGGTCGACGTCGGGCTGCTCGCCGACGCGGGGACCGGGCGTCCGGAATGGGCGGTGATCGAGGCGAACGCGGCCTGGGCGAGCGGGCACTATGCGGCCGACCCGGACGGGGCGCTGGACGTCGTGCTCGCGGCGAGCCGCCCGGTGGCCGGGATCGCGCCGGATGACCGGCGTTTCCTGCGCCGCCTGTCGTCGGTGACGCGCTGATTCGCTCCGGTCGTCCGGCCCCGCGCCGTGCCTGGCCGGCGGGGCCGATACCGGTCAGGCGCGGGTGCTGCCGCCACACGGGGTGACGGTGATGGAGGTGAAGCCCTGCTGGGCGGTGGCGCCCTGAACGGTCACGGTGACGAAGATGTTGGTCGCCGCGCCGGTGAAGTGTTTCTTCTCCAGCTTGGGCAGGGTCGCGGTGTACCGGGCCATGGTGGCGTCGCGGGTCAGCGTGACCTCGCCGGTGTAGTTGCCGCCGGTCATCGCGTACCGCGCCATGGCGGTCACCGGCGTGCCGCCGTCGGCGATCTCCGCGGTCACCGCGACGGTCTGGGGCAGGGCACCGCCGCAGGTCGGGTTGCCGACGGCGGCCACATTGGACTCGACGCGGCTGATGGTGGCCCCGGCGGACGTCGTGGCGGCGGCCGGGCTCCCGGTGGGCTGCGCGGCGGCGGGCGAGGTGGCGACATCGGGCGCGGCCTGGTCGCGGGTCCACGAGTCGCCGACCCCGATGCAGCCCTGCAGGCTGAACATGGTCACCACCGCGAGCACCGCCGTCACCGGCGCACGGAATCTGATCACCGTCTGAGCTTAGCCAGGCTAACGGCGTTCGTGGGATCACCACCGCATCCGATCCCGCCACCGGGCTACCTGTCCGGACCTACCCGCCCCCGCTAAGTGATCATGAAGTTGTGGCAGCGACACGCCGTCGAACACGGCCATAAGTTCATGATCAACGCGACGGGTGGGGGTGGTGGGTGAGCCAGCGGGTGTAGGCGGGGGATTGGTGGGTGGCGTCGGTGTAGGACTCTTCGGCGTAGCGGATGAGGCGGGGGGCCACGCGGGCGGCGGGGGAGTCGGGGTGCCAGCCGAGGAGGTGGCGCCAGTGCAAGGGAGTGCCGGCCAGGGGGACGGTGCGCACGCCGGCGATCTCGCGGAAGGTGGGCTGGCACAGGGCCACGACGCTGCCGCCGCGGACCAGGTCGGAGCAGCCGCCGAGGTCGCTCTCGTGGATCGGGCTGGGGGTGAAGCCGGCCCGGGCGCAGGCGGCGGCGAAGCAGTCGGCGAAGCAGCCGTCGCCGGGAGTCGCCGCCCAGCGCGAGCCGGCCAGGTCGGCCAGCTCGATCTCGTCGGCGTCGGCGTACGGATGCGAGGCGGGCAGCAGCACGAAGACCGGCGCGGTCGCGACGGTGTGCCAGATCAGGCGGCCGTCGTCGGGCGGGCTGGTCTCGCCGCAGGCCCCGATGAACGCGAAGTCGAGCCGGGCGTCGGCCAGCATCGCCGCCAGCTCCGCCGACGACCATGACGGGTACGTGCTCAGCAACGCGCTGGGCTGCGCGGCGGCCAGCCGGTGCACGACACCGCCGATGAGCGGGCCGTTCACCGCGCCGATGCGGTAGCCGGGCAGTCCGTCGCCGCCGGAGTCGCGGGCCAGCCCGGCGAAGCGGGTCGCCTCGTCCTGCAACCCCTGCACCGCGGGCAGCAGCACCCGGGCGCGGGCCAGCACCAGCTCGCCGAGCGGGGTGGGGCGGGCGCCGCGGCGGTCGCGTTCGAACAGGCGGCCGCCGAAGGCCTGCTCGATGCGCTGCAACTGGGTGGTGAGGGCGGGCGCGGCCAGACCGAGGACCGCCGCCGCCTTGGTCACGCTGCCGGCGTCGGCTATCGCGCAGACCACCCGCAGGTGCCGCAGCTCCAACCTCACCCGCTGATGTTATGGCCGCACCGGCGGTCCGGGAAGGTGCTGGGCGCGATCACCCGATCGGCCGATATGGACGGAGATCGAAACACGTCGGTAGGGTCGATCCGCACGACGGCCCGGCCGGGCCTGGTCCAGGAGGTGGCGATGCGGCGCAGAGCGGCACTGATCGGGCTGCTCGGCGCCGAGCTGGTGTCGACCGTCGGCTCGCGCATGTCGTTCCTGGCCATTCCATGGCTGGTCCTGGTGACGACCGACGACCCGACGAAGGTCGGCGTGGTGGCGTTCGCCGAGGCGCTGCCGTACATCCTGGCCGGGATCTTCGGCACGCCGCTGGCGGACCGGTTCGGGGTGCGCGAGGTGTCCATCGGCACCGACCTGGGCAGCGCGCTGGTCGTCGGTGCGATCGCGGCATTCGGCGGCAGTGACTTCACCGTGCTGGTGGTGCTCGTCGCGACGCTGGGCGCGCTGCGGGGGGTGGGCGACAAGTCGAAGCGGGTGCTGCTGCCGCCGGTGGTGGAGGCGTCGGGCACGCCGATGGCGCGGGTCACCGCGGTCTTCTCCGCGCTCAACCGGATGGCGATGGTGATCGGCGCGGCGGTGGCCGGTGTGCTGATCGCCTGGCTCGGCCCGGTCGGCGCGATCTGGGCCGACGCGGCGACCTTCGCGGCCTGCGCGGGCGTCGTGGTGGCGCTGGTGCGCGTCACCCGGGAGCAGAACCACCCGGCCCGTGGCACGCAGGAGTCCTACTGGCAGGGGCTGCGCACCGGGTTCGGCTTCGTGCGGCGGGAGCGGCTGCTGCGCAGCCTGGTCGGCATGATGTTCGTGACGAACCTGTTCAACCAGGCCAGCGCGGTCGTGTTCATTCCGATGTGGGTACGCGAGCATCTCGGCTCGCCGGTGGCGCTGGGCTGGATCGGCGGGGCCTTCGCGCTCGGCGCGATCGCGGGCGGGGCGGCGTTCGCGGCGCTGGTGACGCGGCTGCCGCGCTACGCGACCCTCGTCATCGGATACTTCGTCGGCGGCGCGCCGCGCTTCCTGGTGCTGGCGCTCAGCGACGACCTGCGGGTGGCGCTGGCCGTGTCGTTCGTGTCCGGGGTGGCCATGTCCTCGGTGAACCCGACGTACGGGCTGCTGATGTTCGAGCGGGTGCCGCGGGCGATGCAGACCCGGGTGTTCGGGCTGACCGGCGCGATCACGTTCGGCGGCATCCCGCTCGGCGGCATGGTCGGGGCGTGGGCGGTGGAGACGCTCGGCCTGTCCGGCGGGCTGTGGCTGGCGGGGGCGGCGTACTTCGCGGCCACGCTGACACCGGTGGCCGGGTGGCGGCTGTGGCGGCAGATCGACGACATCAAGCCGGGTAGGGCCGCCCCGGACCTGCCCCTGTGGCAGGAGTACCTGTCCGAGCTGGGCCGCCGGATGGGCCTGGTGGACACCGGGCCGGCCGTGCCGGTGTCGGTGACGCTGGTGTACGCCGGGGGCGGCTGGACCGTCACCGCACGCCGGGGCAGGCGGCGGCTGGCACGGCCGTACGCCGTCACGTCCGCCGCGGCGCTCCAGCACGTCGCCGCGCTGGAGCTGCCCGAGGTGTACGAGACGGTGGAAGAGGTGCACCTGGCCCGCCGCCGGGACGCCGAGCGGCGGGTGGCGGTGGTGCGGGCGAACCTGCGCGAGCTCGAGTCGACGCTGACCGAGCTGCGGGCCGCGTCGGCTCAGTGGCCGTCCGGCCAGCCGGGGGAGCGGCCCAGGTAGGCGACGAGCCGGTCGCCGGGCGAGGCGTCCGCGGCCGGTTCGACCATGACGCCGAAGGCCTTGCTGGGGCGGTCGGTGGGCCAGCGCAGCGCGATCTTCATGGCCGACGCGCTCAGGTCAGGGTCGAGCGTGGCGTCCGCGCCGGTCGACTTGGCCACGTCCCAGGCGTGCACCAGGAAGTCGACGAAGTGCATGCCGAGCACCGTCTGCGCGGTGAAGGTCCCGTAGCCGTACACCTCGATCTTGCGGTCCAGCAGCGTCTTCGCGCTGAACGCCTTGGTGACCAGGGTGACGGAGTCGGCGAACGCCCGGCGCGGGTCGGCGGGCGGGGTCAGGTCGTCCCAGACGGCCGGATCGGTGGGCTTGCCGGCCGCCGCCGCGGCGAAGCCGCGATTGTGGCCGATCATGTGCCCGATCAGCTGGCCGAGGGTCCAGTCGCCGCACGGCGAGGGCCGGGCGAGATCGGCGCGCTTGACTCGGTTCACGGCCGAGGCGGCCGCGGCGAGCGCACGCCGGTCGAGGTCACGAAGGTCCATATCTCGCACCATAGTGGCGCAGCTCGGTGCGCTCCACCGCTCACACCGCCAGGCGGTAAAGCTGTCCGGACCGTCCAATCAGCTGAGTCGGCAGATATTGACTAGTGCAAACATTTCTTCGTAATTTGGGTGCCGCACACCCCCCACGACGGTGCGTGGCTCGCTGCCCGCCCAAGGAGGTTCTCCCCTGTGAAGCACCCCTCGACGCGGCGGGCGCTGCTCGCCGCGGCCCTGCTGGCCACGACCCTCGGCGTGCTGGCCGGGCCCGGTGGCGGGGCCACCGCGGGCGCGAAGGACGAGTGGGTCGGCTCCTGGTCTGCCGCGCCCACCGGGGCGGGCGCGGGCCTGTCCGGCACCGGCTTCGCCGACCAGACGATCCGCATGATCGTGCACACCTCGGTGGGCGGCAGCGCGGCGCGGATCCGGCTGTCCAACACCTTCGGCGCCGGCGCGGTGACCATCGGGCACGCCACCGTGGCCCGCCCCGACGCGGCCACCCCGGCGCTCACCGACGTGCTGCCCGCCAGCGTCGCCGAGCTGACCTTCAACGGCGCGCCCGGCATCACCATCCCCAAGGGCGGCCAGGTCGTCAGCGACCCGCTGCCGGTGGCCGTGCCCGAGCTGTCCGACCTGGTGGTCAGCATCTACCTGCCGGTCGCCACCGGCCCGGCGACCTGGCACTGGACCTCGCGGCAGGCGACGTACTACGGCAGCGGCGACACCGTCGCCGAGCCCACCGGCGCGACCCTGACCGGCACCCGCAACTCGTGGTTCTTCCTCACCGGCGTCGACGTGCTCAGCCGCAGGTCGCCGGGTTCGGTGGTGGTGCTCGGCGACTCGATCACCGACGGCAGCCAGTCCACGATCAACGGCAACGCCCGCTGGACCGACCGGCTGGCCGCGCGCCTGCTGGCCGGGCACGCCCCGCACACCGAGGTCGGCGTGCTCAACCAGGGCCTGGCCGGCAACGCGGTGAGCCACGACGGCACCGAGATCGGGTACGCCGAACTGGGCGTCAACGGCCTGGCCCGGCTGCAGCGCGACGTGCTCAGCCAGACCGGCGTGCAGACGGTCGTGCTCGCGCTGGGCATCAACGACCTGCAGATCTACGCCGACCCGGCCGACAAGGTGATCGGCGGGCTGCGGCAGCTCGCCGCCCAGGCCCGGCTGGCCGGGGTGGACGTGGTGATCTCCACGATCACGCCGTTCGAGGGCTTCTCGTCCTGGACGCCGGAGAAGGAGCAGAGCCGCCTGGCGATCAACGAGTACCTCCGCACCCACCGGGCCGAATTCACCGGCGTGGTCGACTTCGACCAGCTGCTGCGGGACCCGGCCGCGCCGTCGAAGCTGCGGGCGGAGTGGGACAGCGGCGACCACATCCACCCCAACGACGCCGGATACCAGGCCATGGCCGAATTCGTGCCGCTGTGGCTGCTGTCGTGAGCCGCCGCGCTCGCACCTAGATACATCGACGGCGGTTGACATCACGGGATCGGCGCGTGAGGCTGTGCGTGCCGATCCCGCATATCGGACACCAACGGGGTCGAGAGGAAGAGGCATGGCCGTCCACGACGATCGTCCGCTGCTGCTGATGGTCCGCACCGGCAAGCGCGAGTTCCGCGAGTACCTGCTCCGCTCGCTGGCCCCGGCCTACCGGGTGCACGTGTTCACCGGGGTCGCGCCGACCTGGGAGCTGGACTACGTCACCGGCGCGACCGAACTGGGCAGCCTGCTGGATGTGACGGCGATGGCCGAGGCCGCCCAGCGGCTGCCCGACGGCCCGGTCGCGGGCGTGTTCACCTGGGACGAGGCGCGCACGCTGCAGACCGCCGAGCTGGCCGTGGCGCTGGGACTGCCCGGCGACCCGGCGGTGACCGCGCGCTGCCGCGACAAGCTGCTGACCCGCCGCGCCCTGGCCGCCGCCGGGGTCGCCCAGCCCGCGTCGGTGCCGGTGGGCTCGCTGTCGCAGGCCTTCGCCGAGGCCGCCCGGATCGGCTACCCGGTCATCCTCAAGCCCAGCGACCTAGCGCTCAGCGTCGGCGTGATCAAGGTGGCGGGGCCTGAGGAGCTGGCTGCGGCGTACGAGTTCACCAGCGCGGTGCGGCACGGAGCGCTACCGGACTGGCGGCCGCAGGTGCTGCTGGAGGAGTACGTCGACGGCGAGGAGATCAGCGTCGACGCGGCGGTCCACGACGGTGTGGTGACGCCGCTGTGCCTGGCCCGCAAGGAGATCGGGCACCCGCCGTACTGCATCGAGATCGGGCACTACGTGCACGGCGACGACCCGCTGCTGCACGATCCGCAGCTGCTGGGGCTGCTGCAGGACGCGCACACGGCGCTCGGGTTCCGCGACGGGGTCACCCATACCGAGATCAAGCTGTCCTCGCGTGGGCCGCGCATCATCGAGGTGAACGGGCGGCTGGGCGGGGACATGATCCCGTACCTGGGCCTGCGCGCCACCGGCGTCGACGTGGCGCTGGCCGCCGCCGCCGTGGCCTGCGGGCTGCCCCCGGCCGCCGTACCCGACCGCAAGCTGGTGGCGGCGGTGCGCTTCTTCTACCCGGCGCGGCCCGGCACCGTCATCGAGACCCTGGCGTTCGACCGGGCCGGGCTGCCGAGCGCCGTGGACGAGCTCGCGCTGCTGGCCGAACCCGGCGACCGGCGCTCACCGCCGCCGCAGGGCACGGTCAACGGCCGGGTGGCGTACGCCACCGCCGTCGCCGCCACGGCGGCCGAGTGCGAGCGGGCGCTCGACGCCGCGGGCGCGGCGCTGCGGGTCAACGGCGAGCCGCCGGCCGAGCACGGCTGACGCGCCGGGTCACCACTCGTAGCCGAGGCGCTCCACGAGGTCGCCGTAGCGGGCCCGGAACGCGGCGAGGTGCTCGGCGGCGAGATGGTTGCGCCAGTCGCCGGCGACCCCGCGCCGGTAGTGGCTGTGCACGTCCTCCTGGCCCGGCTCGCGTCCCTTGGCCAGGCGGCTGAACGAGAACCGGGCGCAGGCGTCGGCCACGTACGCGCCGGGCAGGCGGCGCAGCGGCAGCCGGGGCAGCACGTGGCGCGGGTACGCCAGTGCCTTCGGGATGCCCCGGCGGGCGGCGACGTTCCAGCGGACCGCGGCCATCCGGGCCTGCTCCGGGCCGGAGCCCTCCGGCGTGAGCAGGTCCAGGTGGTGCAGGATCTGGGTCCAGGACTTCACCGGGTCGGTGATGGCGTCCTCCATGCGCACCTCCAGCACCCCCGGGCGGGCGTAGTCCCACTGCGCCATCGGGTCCAGGAACATGCCGCTGAACTCCACCTCGGCCAGCAGGCCGCTGGCCTCATCGAGGGCACGCAGATTGCGCCGGTGTGTCACCAGCTCGGGCCAGGGCACCCCGCCGACCACCTCGGGGTGGCTGTTGAGGTGGCTGAAGTAGCCGGAGACCACGATGTCGCGCGGGTCGCGGATGAGGTGGAACGCCCGCGTCTCGGGCAGCGTGTCGACCCATTCCGGCTTCGCGTTGGTCATGATCAGGAGATCGGGGCGGGTGGCCCGCACGTAGTCGCCGAGGCTGTCGTGGGGCGCCCACTGGTCCGGCACGTGAATCGTGTCGACCTTGAGGTTCAGCGCGAAGGCCGCCTCGTGCAGGATGGATCTGGCCCAGGTCGACGCAGACTTGTGGCGCGCGAAATACGCACGAAGCACCGGTTCACTCCCTGACGAAAGTCCTGATGGGACGCATTGTCGACGCGGCACGATAGCTGCGTTGACAATAAATACATCTATGCAGGAAGTGTTAACAGTGTCAAGAACGTGAATATGGTGCGGCGGTCAGTCCGGCGCCAGCCCGGCGGCCTTGAGGATCTTCTTGCGCTCCTTGGCGGTCAGCCGGTCCACGTAGACCGTGCCGTCCAGGTGATCGCACTCGTGCTGCAGGCACCGCGCGACCAGCTCCGCGCCCTCGATGCGCACCGGCTCGCCGTGCATGTCCACCCCGGTCACCGCCGCGACCGCCGTACGCGCCACCTCGCCGCGCTGGCCCGGCACCGACAGGCAGCCCTCCCCGGACACCGCCAGCTCGCGCGGCGGCGGGGGCAGCTCCAGGACCGGGTTGACTACGTGGGCCACCACGTTCGGACCGCCGGTCGTGTCGGGGCAGTCCATCACGAACACGCGCAGGCCGACGCCGATCTGGTTCGCGGCCAGGCCCACCCCGTTCGCCGCGTACATGCTGGCGAACATGTCGGCGACCAGCCGGTGCAGGTCCGGCCCGAAGTCGGTGACCTGCTCCGTGGGCCGGTGCAGCACCGGCGTGCCGTACATGGTGATGTCCCGGGCGACCCCGGCCCCGACGGCCTGCCCGCTCATGCCGCGGTCCCGGCGGGCGGCAGCTCCCCGGTCTCCCGGGTGCCGCCCGAGCACGGCGCGCCGACCTCGGGCGCGGCGTTGCGGCGGGCGGCGTTGATGAAGAAGTCGATGCGCGGGTCGTCCGCGCTGTCCACCTTGAGCTGGTAGCCCCAGGCCTGCAACGAGATCGCCTTGTCCTGGCTCGGGTACGGGCTCAGCATCAGGTAGTCGCGCCCGGACACCTTCGCCGCCAGCGCCCGGACGTCGCCGTCGCCGAGACCGGGCCGGTAGGTGATCCACACCGCGCCGTGCTCCAGGCTGTGCACGGCCCGCTCGCTGGCGATCGGCGCGTCGTAGACCGCCCCGGAGCAGTTCTGCCAGGTGCCGTTGTGCTGCCCGCCGACCGGCGGCTGCTGCGGGTAGACCACCGCACCCGGGGCGTGGTCCTGACTCAGCTCACCATCGGCCAGGTAGTTGCGCACCCCGTCGATCCCGGCGAGCTGCTGCTGCCACGTCCCGGTCGGCGCGACCGCGGTCGTCCCACCCGGCTTCTCGGTCCCGGCCCGCAGGTAGTAGAACAGCGCCCCGGCCACCCCGAGGCAGCAGCAGAGCAGCACGGCCACCCCGCCCGCGACCCACGCCCACACGGGCACCGCCGGCTTGCGCGGCGTGTTCGTGTAATCCACCATGGCGCGGCCTCCCCAGGAACTCGATTCGCCGCGCCGATCCTATCGACCCCCACCTAGCTGTGCGGAAAGGAAGGGCACCTGCACATCGCCATAGGTAATGGAAGGGCACCTTCCCAACCTCGCGGGGCAGGAGGGGCAGGTCAGGCGGTGGGGCGGATGTCGAAGCCGGACAGGCCCTCGGGGCTCTCCTCGAAGACCGCCACGTCGTCGACGATGGCCAGCTCGGGGCCCTGCCGGGTCCAGGCGACGAGGCGGTCACGCCGTCGGGCGTACCCTCGAAGACGGCCTCCACCGTGCGGTCGGGCCGGTTGCGGACCCACCCGGCGACGCCCGCCGCCCGCGCCTGCTGCCGGCAGGTGTCGCGGTAGTAGACGCCCTGCACCTCACCCGAGACCACAACCCGCCTGCGGATCATCCATCAACCGTAGACTGGCGGCATGGCCCGGCCAAACGAGGTCGTCGCGGCGGCGCTGCAGGAGTACGCCGATCTCATCGCGATCACCGGTGGTGACGCCTTCCGGGCCCGCACCTACGAGAAGGCCGCGCGGGGCGTGGCCGGTCACGCCACCGACGTGGCGACGCTCGACCTGAAGGGTCTGGAGCAGATCCCCGGCGTCGGCAAGTCGACCGCCGAGAAGATCGTCGAGTTCCTCGCCACCGGCCGGATGGCGGCCCTGGAACAGCTGCGGTCGAAGGTGCCCGCGGGCGTGCTGGAGCTGATCGCGATTCCGGGGCTGGGCCCGGCGAAGGCCATGGCGTTGCATCGCGAGCTGGGCGTCTCCTCGGTTGACGAGTTGGTGCACGCGATCGAGGCGGGACGGCTGAGCGGCCTGCGCGGGTTCGGGGCGAAGACCGCGGCGAACATCCTGCACGGCATCGAGGTGCTGCGGCACAGCGGCGGCCGGGTGCTGGTCTCCGCGGCGCTGGAGGTCGCCGAGGAGGTCATCGCGGCGCTGTCGGCGCTGCCGGGGTGTGAGAAGTGCACGTATGCCGGGTCGCTGCGGCGCGGGCGGGACAGCATCGGCGACGTCGACATCCTGGTCGCCTCCCGCGACTCGAAGCCGATCATGGCAGCGTTCACGGAGCTGCCGCTCGTCGGGGAGGTCATCGCGGGCGGCCCGGCGAAGACGTCGATCCGCACCACGACCGGGCTGCAGGTGGACCTGCGGGTGGTGCCGCCGGAGTCGTGGGGCGCGGCGTTGCAGTACTTCACCGGCTCCAAGGAGCACAACATCCGGGTACGCGAGATCGCCGTGCGCAAGGGCCTGAAGCTGTCCGAGTACGGGCTGTTCCGCGCCGAGGACGACACGCTGCTCGTCTCGGAGACCGAGGAGGAGGTGTACGAGCGGCTCGGCCTGCCCTGGATCGCGCCCACCCTGCGCGAGGACCGCGGCGAGGTGGCCGCCGCCCGCAACGGCACCCTGCCGGACCTGGTCACCGAGGCCGACATCCGGGGCGACCTGCACACGCACACGAACCTCACCGACGGGGTGTCCACGCTGGAGGAGATGCTGGCCGCGGCACGGGCGCGCGGCTACCGCTACTACGCGGTCACCGACCACGCCAAGAACATGCCGATGCAGCGGATGACCGACGCGAAGATGCTCGCCCAGCGCAAGAAGCTGCGGGCGCTGGCCGGGGACGGCAAGATGGCGCTGCTGCACGGCAGCGAGCTGAACATCGACCCGGACGGCGCGGTGGACTGGGACGCGGACTTCCTGGCCGGGTTCGACATCTGCGTCGCCTCGGTGCACTCGCACTTCACGCAGACCCCGGCGGAGCTGACCGAACGGTTCGTGAGGGCGTGCGAGAACCCGTACGTCAACATCATCGGGCATCCGACGACGCGGCTGATCGGGCGGCGCAAGTCGGTCGAGCCCGACTGGGACGCCGTCTTCGACGCGGCCGCGGCGACCGGCACCGCGATGGAGGTGAACGCGTTCCCGGACCGGCTCGACCTGCCCGACGAGCTGATCATGCGGGCGCGCGAGCGCGGGGTGAAGTTCGCGATCAACACGGACTCGCACTCCACGGTGCACCTGGACATGCTGCGCTTCGGCATCGCGATCGCCCAGCGCGGCTGGCTGACCCCCGCCGACGTCATCAACACCTGGACGCTGACCAGGCTGAAAGCCTTCATCGCCGCCAAACGCCGAGGCGCCTGACCGGCGACAGCCACGGACCAGCCGCCGACTAGCACTGCCACCTGCGCCGTCATCGGCAAGAGGTTAAGAAGGTGCCCTTCCTCAACGAAAAACGATAAGAAGGTGCCCTTCCTCCGGTCAGGTGAGGTGGTCCGTTAGCCAGGTGGTGAGTTTGGTCCAGGCTTGGGCGGCGGCGGGGGCGTTGTAGCGGGCACCGGTGTCGTTGAAGAAGGCGTGGTTGACGTCGGGGTAGGTGACGATCTCGTACGTCAGGCCGGCCTTGCGCAGGGCGTCGCGGGCGGCGTCGCGGCTGGCGTTGACCCGGTCGTCGAGCTGGGCGTACACGCCGAGCACGGCGGCCTGGGGGGAGCCGGACAGGGAGGCGTCCGCGGGGAACGGGCCGTAGAAGGGGACGGCTGCCGACAGGCGGGGTTCGCCCGCGGCCAGCAGGGACCAGACCATGCCGCCGCCGAAGCAGAAGCCCGTCGCGCCGACGGTGTGCCCGGGGTTGCGCCGGAGCAGCTCGTCGATGCCGGCTCGCATGTCGGCGATGAACCGGGCCGGCGGGGCGGCGTTGAGCGCGGCGGTGGCCTGGGCGGGGTCGGTGAACGTCGCGGTGCCGCCCTCCTCGGAGAGCAGGTCGATGGCGAGCGCGGACCAGCCCGCCGCGGCCAGCCGGCCCGCGATCGAGGCGATGTGCTCGGTCAGGCCTTTGTTCTCGTGGACCACCAGCATCGACCCCTTGGGGGTGGGCGCGGCGGCCCAGCGGCCTTGCAGTTGCCCGTTCGGGCCGGGGAAGGTGATCGGCGTGGTGGGTGCGGGGCTGGGACCGGCCGGGCCGGTGATCGTGGGCGTCGGCGCTGCCTGCGGAGGTGTGGTGGTGCCGCGCTGTGCGTCGCACGCGGCCAGCAGCGGGGTCGCGACCGCCGCGCCGACGCCGAGCAGGCCCAGGCGGCGTAGCGCCTCGCGGCGGGAGATCAGACCGTCGGCGTAGTCGACGACGACCTCGCTCGACAGATATTCGCCCAACTCAGACATGTCTCATTCATACTCCCCCGACCGGGCGGGGTGCGGGAGCCGGGCCCCGCGCACGCGGCGCGGGGCCCGGCCGAGGCCGCCGGCGAGCGGATCAGCGCTCGTCGAGGCTGTCGACGATGTTCTGTCGCCAGGTGGCGTGGTAGTCGACGAGCGGGTCGAACTTCGGGCCGGTCCTGGGCGGGGTCAGGCGCAGCCGGTCGTCGAGGCTGATGCTGCGCCGGCCGACGGCCCACGCGGTGACCGGGTCGAACAGGATCTCGATCGCCGAGTTCCCGTCGGTCTGGCGGATCGCGACCAGCTCGATGTCATCGATCATGACCGTGCCGGCGGTGAGCCCGTCCATGCCCTGGAACGCGCGCAGCAGCGCGGCCCGCAGTTGCGGGCTGAGCAGGATGTCGCAGCTCTGGTAGAGGTAGGTCATGGCGTCCCAGAGCTGATGGTCCTTGGTAAACGTCTCGTTGTCGGGGACGTCGGCCCGCAGCAGGGCCAGCAGCGCCTGCGGTTCCGTTGTCAGTCCGGCAAGCCACTGCGGGGTCGGCGACGCGATGCTCGGGCCGTTGTCGCGCAGGAAGTTGCGGGCGTGCTCCAGGTCGCCCTCGCGGTCGGCGCGCCCGCTGTCGAACATGTTCTCGTCGCCGTTCAGCACCTTCAGCGGGATCATGCCCTGCGGGTCCAGCCACAACTCGCGCGGCTGGAACTCCACCGTCCCGGTCCAGCCGTCGGTGAGGTGGACGGCCCAGCCCTCGATGAGCACATGTACGAACTGCCCTGCTCGCAGGTCTACGGTCTGGGCGCGCGCGGCGGTGCGGGCGAGCTCTTCCAGCGCCGTGATCGCCTCCGGGGTGGTCCGCGTCAGCGCGGGGTTCGTGCCCCGCGCGGTGGGCAGCGGCTGGTGGGAGGCCTCGACCAGGGCGATGTTCGGGGTGGCGAACCGGTGGCCGCCGACGCCGCCGATGGTCACCGCGCCGAGCGCGACCGCCGTCACGGTCAGGCCCGCGGCTACCGGGACCAGCCATCGGGCCAGCCGCCGCGGAGCCCGGCCGCGTGCGGCGGCCTGCCGGGCGCTGAGCAGGTACCAGGTGCGGGAGACGGACTCGTCGGACGGGTCGGGCGAGCCCGGGGGCAGGTCGCGGACCGCGGTGAGGTCGGCGTCGGTGCGGGTCATCGGGAACCTCCGGGGGCGGCGAGCGCGGACTTGATCTTGGTGCGGGCGCGGTGCAGCGCCGACTGCACCGAGCCCAGCGGGATGCCGAGCGCCTGGGCGATCTCGGCGTACTCCAGCTCGGCGACGGCGAACAGCAGCAGCACCTCGCGCTGGCGGCGGGGCAGCTTGGCCAGGGCCGTCGCGACGCGGGCCACGGTGCGCTGCGCGTCGACGCGCTCCGCGGAGCGGGCGTCCGGCGCTACCTCGTCAGCGGCGTGGGACTGGGCCGCGGCCACGGCGCGCAGCGCTCGGACCTCGGTGCGGCGGTGGCGGCGCAGTAGGTTGCCGCAGATGCCGTACAGCCAGGGCAGCATCGCGCCGCGGGTGCTGTCGTACTGGTGGCGCTGCTCGTACGCGACGAGGAAGGTCTGCGCCACGACGTCCTCGGCGACCTGCTCGCCGACCCGCTGGGCCGCGTAGCGGAGCAGGTCACGCGCGTACGCGTCGAACATCGCGCCGAGGTCCGCCGGGTCGGGCGGCACCGCGGTCTCGGCCGGCGGGGCGGCACCCCGCGGCGGGTCGTGCTGGGTCGTCACGGTCATGCCAGTACTTGCCCGCACGTGTCGGCCATGTTCCCCGATTCCCCTCCAAGCGGTCGGCGCGGGCCGCGCACTTGCGTGGCCGAGATCGCCTCCGTGCTCCAGCCGCATCCGGTTGCCGGGACGGCGAGGTTACCGGGTCCACGCGGGTCCGCGCTCGCCCGGTTTCGCGGCGCGTTTTCCGGACGACTGTCGTGTTTCCATGGACCGGCGGACGGGCGATGCGGGAGGCTGGACGGCATGAGTGCGGACGAGCGGGTATTCGTCATCGTCGGTGCGTCGCTGGCCGGGGCCAGGGCCGCCGAGGCGCTGCGGGCCGAGGGGTTCACCGGCCGGGTGCTGCTGATCGGGCAGGAGGAGGAGGTGCCCTACGAGCGCCCTCCGCTGTCCAAGGGTTTCCTGCAGGGCAAGGACCCGCGCGAGAAGGCGTACGTGCACCCGCGCGAGTGGTATGCCGAGCAGGGCATCGAACTGATGCTCGGCCGTCGCGCGCTGGCGGTGAACCCGGCCGCCCGCACGGTGACGCTCGACTCCGACGAGCAGGTCTCGTACGACAAGCTGCTGCTGGCCACCGGCTCGAAGGTGCGCACCCTCGACGTGCCGGGCGCGGACGTGTCCGGGATCCACTACCTGCGCGCCTACCCGGACTCGGAGGCGCTGCGCCGGGCGCTGACGGTCGATCCGCGGCCCCAGGTCCTGGTCGTCGGCTCGGGCTGGATCGGTATGGAGATCGCGGCCGCGGCCCGGGGCTACGGCTGCCCGGTCACCGTCGTGACACCTGACCGCGCCCCGCTGCGGCACGTGCTCGGCGACGAACTGGCCGCGCTGTTCCGGGCGCTGCACGAGGCCAACGGGGTCGAGTTCCGGTTCGGCACCGGGGTGCGCGAGTTCGGCAGTCTGGACGGCGCGGTGCGCAGCGCGGTGCTCGACGACGGCAGCGAGCTGGCTGCCGACCTCGTGGCCGTCGGCGTCGGCATCCGGCCCGCCACCGAGCTGGCCGAGCAGGCGGGACTGGCGGTGGACAACGGCGTCGTCACCGACGCGGGCCTGCTCACCTCGGATCCGCACATCTACGCCTGCGGCGACGTGGCCTCGTCCCTGAACCCCCTGCTGGACAGACATCTGCGGACGGAACACTGGGCCAACGCCCGCGCCGGCGGCAAGGCGGCGGGCAAGGCGATGGCCGGTCAGGAGGTGTCCTACGCCCAGGTGCCGTACTTCTTCACCGACCAGTACGACCTGGGCATGGAGTACTGCGGCTGGGCAGGCCCCGGCGACTATGCGCGGGTCGTCTTCCGCGGCGACCCGTCCCTGCGCGACGGCAAGGCCCCCGAGGTGATCGCCTTCTGGCTCACCGACGACGACCGCGTGGTCGCCGCCATGAACATCAACATCTGGGACGTCCAGGACGACCTCGCAGCCCTGGTCAAAGCCGGCTTCGCCGGCACCCCCGCCGACCCCGCCCGCCTCACCGACCCGTCCGTCCCCCTCCCCGCCACCCTGCGTTGATCATGAACTTATGGCACGGGTCGGCGGCGTGTCGCTGACCTAACTTCATGATCATCGCGGCGGCCGTAGCATCTGTCCGATGGGGACGCGGCTGATCTTCGTGCGGCATGGGGAGTCGGTGCACACGGTCGAGCGGATCGTGGGCGGGCGTGCGGGGTGCCGCGGGCTGACGGAGCGGGGGCACGAGCAGGCGGCGGTGGCGGCGCGACGGCTGGCGGACGAGGTTTCGGGGCCGGTCGCGGTGTATTCGTCGGTGCTGCGGCGGGCGGTCGAGACGGCGGCCCCGATCGCGGCGGCGCTGGGGGTGGAGCCGGTCACCGACTGCGGGCTGTGCACCTGGCACTATCCGGCGTACGCCGACGGGCGGCCGCTGGCCGTGCTCAAGGGCGCCGAGCTGCCCGGCGGAGGTGTGCACCGGCCGTTCCAGCGGGAGAACGAGAGCTGGGCGGAGCTGGTGGTGCGCACCGGGCGGGCGATCATGGACATCGCGTACCGGCACGCGGGCGAGACGGTGGTGCTGGTCGGGCACAGCGAGACGGTCAACAGCTCGTTCCACGTGCTGGGGATGCAGCCGCTGCTGCGCGCGTTCGACACCGCGGTCGCGCCGGGCTCGCTCACGGAGTGGACCACCGACGGCGACCCGGCCACCTCGCCGCCCACCCGCTGGACCCTGCGCCGTTTCGCCGCCTGACCGGCGCGGCCCGTGACGACATGGCCGGTGGCCCGCGTTTCCGCAGGCCACCGCCCATGTGATGTTAAGAAGGGCACCTTCTACAACGCGGAGCGTTGTGAAGGTGCCCTTCCTTGCCTCAGTCGCGGGGGTAGTCGAAGTTCTCCGGGGTCCACTGCTTCTCTTCGACGAGGACCAGCCAGTTGCCGGAGTTGTCGCGCATCACGGCCTCGACGCCGTACGGGCGGTCGGCCGGCTCCTGGAGGAACACCACGCCCTTGGCGCTGAGCTCCTCGAACGTCTTGCGGCAGTCGTCGACGCTCAGGCCGAGCCCGCCCATCTCGCCCTTCTCCAACTGGCGGCGTACGAAGTCGGCGGCGTCGGCGTCCAGCGGCGGCCCCGGCGTCATCAGCGTGACCTGGAGTTCGGGCTGGCTGGGGTGGCGGACGGTCACCCAGCGGAAGCCCTCGCCCATGGTGATGTCGGTGCCGGGCTGGAAGCCGAGCACGTCGACGTAGAAGTCGCGGGCCTTGTCCTGGTCGAGGCAGTACACCGTGACCAGCGAGATGTTTGTGATCATGTTGGCAAGCCTAGGACTCGGCGCTGAGCTGGGGCTTCTCCGAGATTGCACTGTCTCGCTGGTTCCGGTTCGGGTGGCCGGTGGTGCCACCGAGGTCGAAGACGCCCCGCATGAACAGATAGCAGCCAGGCACGTGCGGCCCGCCCCGGGCGGCCCACCGGTCGCGGTAGCCCGTCGGGGTCTCCCCGGTCAGCGCCGAGAACCTGGTCGAGAACGAGCCGAGGCTGGCGAACCCGACGATCATGCACACCTCGGTCACCGTCAGGTTGGCCAGGCGCAGCAGGTCCTGGGCCCGCTCGATGCGGCGGCGGGTGAGGTAGCGGATCGGGGTCTCCCCGTACGCCGCCTCGAAGCAGCGGACGAAGTAGAACTTCGACACCCCGGCGACCCGGGCGAGCCGGTCCAGGTCGAGCGCTTCGGCATAATGGCGGTCGATGTGGTCGCGCGCCCGTCGCAGGTGGGGAAGCAGTTCCACCGCCACCGGCCGGTTCAGCCTCGCCATGGGTCCGAGCCTAGAGCGGGCCGCCGACGAAACCGGTCCGATCGCGGGGGCGGGCCTGTCGGTGGGCTCGCGGGGCAACCATGGGCTCCGCAGCGTGGTGGGATCCGGGCGAGATGGCAGACTCGCGCGATGACCGACGGACTGGTGCTCCCCGAACTCGACGCGGGCCCGTTCCTGCTGCGCGCCTTTCGGCCCGGCGACCTGCCGTTGCTGGAGGAGGCCGCGGCGGACCCGTACATCCCGGTGATCAGCTCGGTGCCGGTGCCGTACACCGAGGCCGAAGGGCTGGCGTTCGTCCGGCGGCAGCACGACCGCGCCCGCGAGTGTGTCGGGTACTCCCTGGCGATCGCCGACCGAGCCGAGGGCCGGGCGGTCGGCCAGATCGGGCTGTGGCTCACGGAGATCGGGGAAGGCCGCGCGGCGACCGGGTACTGGATCGCGCCCTCGGCGCGCGGGCGCGGGGCGGCCGGGCACGCGCTGGCGGCGGTGGCCCACTGGGCACTGGCCGACCTGGCGATCCCGCGGGTGCACCTGCACGTGGAGCCGTGGAACACCGCTTCGATTCGCACCGCGGAGCGGGCCGGGTTCCGCCGCGAGGGCCTGCTGCGCAGCTGGATGGAGCTGGGCGGTGAGCGGCGGGACATGCTGCTGTATGCCCGCTTGGCCGCCGATGGTCAGGCCGCGTCCACGCCCTGACCGAAGAGGCCGCTCGGGCTCAGCCGTTGAGGGCGTCGAGCAGCAGGTCGCGGGCGGTGGCGTCGAAGGCGACGAGGCGGATGCGCGCCACGCGAGTCGGGGTGGACCGCAGGGTCGTGACCGCGATGCGGGCCGCGCGCTCGGCGGGGAAGCCGTACACGCCGGTGGCGATCGCGGGGAAGGCGATGCTGTCCGCGCCCAGCTCGTCGGCCACTTCGAGGCAGCGGCGGTAGCAGGAGGCGAGGGTGTCGTCCTCGCCGTACGTGCCGCCCTCCCAGACCGGGCCGACCGTGTGGATCACGTGGCGGACCGGCGGATCCAGGTCGAACGCGGGAGTGGCCTTGGCGTCACCGGGGTCGCAGGGCGCGATCGCCCCGCCGGCGCGGGCCAGTCCGGGCCCGGCCGCGCGGTGGACCGCCCCGTCCACCCCGCCGCCGCCCAGCAGCGACTCGTTGGCCGCGGTCACGATGGCGTCGACGTCCTCGGCGGTGATGTCGCCGAGCACGACCTCGATGACGGTCATGCCGTCGATGATGTCACCGGAAGTCGGCGGGTGCCGCGCGGTATCGTCGCCGGATGGCCGCACCCCCGCAGCGATGGCCGCTGGCACCCCGTGAGCTGGACGAACCGCATCCGTCCCGGCTCCGCGAGGATCACCCGGAGCGGGCCGAGATCCTGGCCCGGCATACGGAGGCGCTGCGCGAGGGCTCGCCGGGTTACCTCGATCCGTCGTCCGGGCTGTTCGTGCTCAGCGCCGGCTTCCTTGCCAAGCGCGGTTTCTGCTGCACGCGGGGGTGCCGGCACTGCCCGTACGTGACCTGATCGGCAGGGCCTGGAGCGGGCCGGTCGGCGGGACGGACGCCGGGCGGCGGTTCGGCTAGCCTGCGGTTCGTGATCGAGGTGCGGCGAGCGGTGACGGGGGACGGGGCGGAACTGGTCAGGCTGCGGGCGGTGATGCTCGGCGCGATGGCGGGGCAGCCGGTCGAGCCGGGGCCGTGGCAGCGGGAGGCCATGGCGCTGCTGCGGGCGCGGCTGGAGGAGCCGGATCCGGTCATGGCGGCGTACGTGGTGGACGTGCCGGGTGGGGCGGGGCTGGCGGCGTGCGCGGTGGGCACGATCGATCTGCGGCTGGGCGGGCCGGGCAACCCGTCCGGGCGGACCGGGTACGTGTACAACGTGGTGACCGACGAGGCGTACCGCCGCCGGGGTTTCTCGCGGGCGTGTATGGAGGCGTTGCTGGGCTGGTTCGCCGAGCGCGGGGTGGCGACGGTCGACCTGCGGGCCACGGCCGACGGTGCGCCGCTCTACCGGGCGCTGGGGTTCGCGCCGGTTTCGCACACCGCGCTGCGGCTGGCCGTCGGGCGGCGGTGAGCTCGGCCGAAGCCCGCGCCGCGCATGGTCGGTCGGGGGACGCGCCGGAAACCGCCGGGTGTGATGATGACGCCAGATCTCAGCCGCGCCGGCGGCCGGGTCCCACGAGGTCCCCGGACGCGGCGTACCCACGCTGGGCACGACCTGGAGGCGTCAGGCGGGACCTGTCTCTGCATGGTGAGACAGGTCCCGGACTGTAAGCCCGTCGTTGCGCCATCCCGCCGCAGACCGGCCCGCATGCCGGGTTAATAAGGTGCCCTTCCTCTACGCATTTGGTTGGGAAGGTGCCCTTCCTTTGGGGGGAGGTTGAGGCGGCCGGTGAGGGTGGCGCGGAGGCGGAGCGTGGTGCCGGGGGGAGGGCTGGTGGGCAGGGTCGTGGCGGGGGCGGCGATGTCGAGGGCGATGGCGGGGTGGACGCTCAGGCGCAGCCAGTGGAAGGGTTCGCCGGTCAGGGTGTTGGTGCGTAGTTCGGCGAGGCGGACGGTGCCGTGCAGGCGGGCTCGGGGGGTCGGTGTCCAGGCCGGGTCGGCCTGGTGGGGACGGGTGAGGTCGTCGCAGACGAGGCCGGGCGGGGTGGGGCCGTCCGGGGTGGGCGGCGGCTGCGGTTCGAGGGATTCGGCCAGGGCGGACAGGGTGACCTGACCGCGCGGGAGGGCGCCGCCGGCGACGTGCAGGGCGGTGTGGTCCTCCAGGTGGACCGCGACGGGGCAGAGCAGGCCGCCGTCGGTCTCGTCGAGCAGGTCCATGACCGCGGTGCGGTCGTCGATCAGGCGGATGTTCTCGCAGGCCACTGCCACCGCGCCGCCGGCCAGTGAGGGCTGCATGTGGTGGATGCGGCCCCAGCGGGCCCGGGCCACCACCCGGGCGCCGGAGGCGTCGGTCCATACGTGGTCGCAGAAACGGCGGGAGTGGGGCACCGCCACGCCGTCGGTGACGACCGCCATGGTGAACCGCCGCAGGCCCTCTCGGGCGAGGTCGACGCCTATCGAAGCGAAAAGGCCTGTCACCTTGCCCTCCCCATCAAGGTCGGTCGGCCTTCCAACGTACCCCGCAACCGAGGGCTGTCCCGTTGAACGCGCCACGGTACGGTGGGCACTCGGCGCACGCGGGAGACGGAGGCAGAGATGTTCTGGTGGAGGAGGCGAAAGTCGGCCGCCGGCAAGTGGATTGTCGTGGTCAGCCGCGTTCGTCCGCTTGACCCGAATGGTGGCGGACGGGACGAGCTGCGCTGGCCGGAGCAGCGCGATGCCGAACACACCACCGAGTCCCGCGACGCCGCGGACAGCCTCGCGGGTCGGCTGACCGCCGCGGACGGCGTGCAGCAGGGCCAGCACCGGGTGAAGGTCCTCTTCACCGGTCACTGACCTGAACGGACACTCGGACAGCTCGTCCGGAAACGACCTTTTGCCCGTTTTGGAGTGACGGTGGCCGGCCGGGCCGCCGTCACTGGTCGGCGGGGCGCAACCGCCGCGGATCGGGATCGCGTTCGGGGAACCGCTGCAGGTACTCCAGCTCCAGCTCGCGGCTGCGCTGATCATGGTTGGCCAGCGCGTGGTCGGAGCCGTGCACGAACGTGTCGTGCCGCGTACGGTGCAGCGACGCCAGCTCGCGGGACAGCTCGTGGTTGCTCAGCGCGGCGGCGGGTATGCCGCTGCGGTCGGCCACGTCGGACCTCATCATGCACCTCCGGGTGGGTCAACCGGGCCGAACGGGCACGTCCGGCTCGGTACGATCACAGTGGGCATGTACCCACCGGTCGCGGTGGCTCACCTCTCCAGTCTGGCCTGCTCGGGTGGGCCGCACCGGCCGAACCGGGGCACGCCGGCCGAACGAGGCCGAATGAGGGGGTGCGCTGATGACGGTGCGGACCGTGCGCGAGGTGATGTCCGCGCCGGTGATCAGTGTGGGCACCGCGACGCCGTACAAAGAGATCATCGACCTGCTGGCCGAGCACGGGATCAGCTCCGTGCCGGTGCTGGACCCCGGCGGCCTGGTGGTCGGCATCGTCTCCGAGGCCGACCTGCTGCACAAACTGGCGCTGTCCGGCGAGGAGCCGCAGCGGCACCTGTTCGAGCGGCGGCGGCGCGCGGTCGCCCGCGCCAAGGCCGAGGGAGACCAGGCCGAGGACCTGATGACCAGCCCGGTGATCACGGTCGCGCCGGACGCCTCCGTCGTCGCGGCCGCCCGCCGCATGGAGGACGAGCAGCTCAAGCGGCTGCCGGTGGTGGACGCCGAGGGCATGCTGGTCGGCATCGTGTCGCGGCGCGACCTGCTGCGCACGTACCGCCGCTCGGACGAGGCGATCCGGCACGACGTCGTGCACGACATCATCCAGGGCATGCTCTTCGTGCAGCCGCCGGAGATCGACGCGACCGTGGACGAAGGCGTGGTGACCTTGACCGGCGGCACCGGCCGGCGCAGCTCGGCCCAGATCGCCGAGCGCCTGGTGCGCGGCGTGCCCGGCGTGATCGACGTGGTCAACGCGCTGACCTATGAGTACGACGACACCCCGCGCCTGGACAAGCGCTACGAGTTCAACGCAGAGGTGGATGGGCCCGAACGTCCCCGCGACGGCACGCTGGGGATCGTCGAGTAGGCAGGATCGAAGGAGCGGGAGGCCCGATGCCGATCCAGCGGGAGATGCGCAGCAAGCTGCGCTACCAGTCGAGTCAGACCAAGGAGCAGCTGCTCGGGATGGCCAAGAAGCTCAACGTCACCGGACGCTGGCACATGACCAAGGCCGAGCTGGTGCGGGCCATCGAGAAGGCGAACAACACGGCACGCCGCCACCGCGGCGACCAGGACTGATCAGGAGGACCACGGCCGGTGCTGATTCCGCTCGTTCCGGGCGACCTCGCTCCGGGCTCACCCGTGCTGGCCGAGCTCGCGCAGCTGTACGCCGGCAACGCCGCCTTCCACCGCCTCAGCGGCGAGTTCGGGCCCGACCCGGAGACCGTCAGCCCCGCCGAGGTGGCCGGCGCGCTCTCCGGTGAACTGGCGATGCCCGGCGTCGAGGTGCTCCTCGTGCGTGTGTCCCACCCCGAAGCCGCCCCCGACGCCGCCACCGAGCAAGGCGGCGCGGTCGAGGACGGCGGCGAGCCGCTGGCCGGTGTCGTGGCGCTGCTGGACACGCACCCGGTCGACGGCTTTCCGTGGATCGGGCTGCTGATGGTCGACGCGCGGCGGCAGGGCCGCGGGCTGGGTCGAGACGTGGCCGAGGAGGTCCACGAACGGCTGCGCCGCGCGGGCAGGCCCGGGGTGCGGCTGGCGGTGCTGGTGAACAACCCGGCCGCGCTCGCGTTCTGGAGCAGGCTGGACTACACCGAGATCGACCGCCGACCGGACCTCCAAGCCGGCCGCGACTGCGTCGTGATGCACCGCGACCTGTGACCCCGGCGCGCGACTAGGCTGTCGAGGTGCAGCAGCGAATCCTCGGCCGGACGGGCCGGAATGTGAGCGTGGTCGGGCTCGGCGCATGGCAGCTCGGCGCGGACTGGGGCAGCGTCAGTGAGGACGACGCCCTGGCGGTGCTCGCCACCGCCGTCGACGCGGGTGTGAACTTCATCGACACCGCCGACGTGTACGGCGACGGCCGCAGCGAGACCCTGATCGGAAGGTTCCTGCGCGAACGCGGACCCGACCACGGGATCACCGTGGCCACCAAGATGGGACGCCGGGTCGCCCAGGAGGCCGCCAACTACAACATGGACAACTTCCGGGCCTGGAACGACCGGTCCCGGGCCAACCTCGGGGTGGACACGCTGGACCTGGTCCAACTGCACTGCCCGCCGACCGCGGTCTACTCCGACGAGGCCGTCTACGACGCGCTGGACACCCTGGTCGAGGAGAAGCGCATCGCCGCGTACGGCGTGAGCGTGGAGACCTGCGAGCAGGCGCTGACCGCGATCGCCCGGCCGCACGTGGCGTCCGTGCAGATCATCTTCAACGCGCTGCGGCTCAAGCCGCTGGAGCGGGTGCTGCCCGCCGCTGCGGCCGCCGGGGTGGGCATCATCGCCCGGGTGCCGCTGGCCAGCGGACTGCTGTCGGGGCGCTACGACGAGCACACCACGTTCGCGGCGGACGACCACCGCACCTACAACCGCCACGGCGAGGCGTTCGACGTCGGCGAGACGTTCTCCGGCGTCGACTTCGCCACCGGCCTGGCCGCGGTGCGCCGCCTCGCCCCGCTGGTGCCGTCCGGCGCGACCATGGCCCAGTTCGCGCTGCGCTGGATCATCGACCAGCCCGGCGTCACCGTGGTCATCCCCGGTGCCCGCAACCCCGAGCAGGCCCGCGCCAACGCCGCCGCCGCCGACCTGCCCGCCCTGCTGCCCGACCAGCTCCGCGTCGTCACCGAGGTCTACGACGACCTCATCCGCCCCCAGATCCACCACCGCTGGTAGCCAGGAAAAGGAAGGGCACCTTCTTGACGCTCCGCGTCGCAGAAGGTGCCCTTCCCCTCCTTACGGGGCCGCGACCTGCGGGAATGGGCCGCGTGGCGGCCGGTGGCGCTGTTGCGGCAGGGCGGCCGAAATCGCCCCGTCTCAGTGCCCCGGTGCGAGGGGCAGCCGGAGCACGTTCCAGGACAGGGGCGGCAGGACGGCCGTGAGGCGTCCGTTCTCGACTTCGGGTGCGCCCAAGATTCGGGGGGTCACCCGGTTCGGCGCGGTCATCGTGTTCACCGCCGAGGGATCGTCGTCGGCGAGCACCGAGTGGACGGCGGGACCGGCCACGGCGAAGCCGCCCAGGTGCACCGTCAGCGGCAGGTCCGCCGCCGGGTCGCGGTTGACGGCGAAGACGGTGAGCACGCCGTCCTCGCCGTGCACGGCCGTGGCGTGCAGCAGCGGCACGTCGCCGAACTTCGGGGTCTCGTACGTCGGCGACTCGGTGTGCAGGCGCAGCACCTGCCCGCGGCCGTACCGGGCGGCCTGGGCGAACGGGTGGAAGACGGTCTGCCGCCAGGCGGGCCCGCCGGGCTCGGTCATGATCGGGGCGATGACGTTGACCAGCTGCGCCAGGCAAGCCGCGGTGACCCGGTCGCAGTGGCGCAGGAGAGTGATCAGCAGGGTGCCGAACACGACGGCGTCGGTGACCGTGTACACGTCCTCCAGCAGCCGCGGCGCGCGCGGCCACTCGCCCTGGCCGGGCCGCTGCCGGGACATGTACCAGATGTTCCACTCGTCGAACGACAGGGACAGCCGCTTCGCCGAGCGGTGCCGGGCGCGGGCCGCGTCGCACAGCGCGGTCACGTCGGTGATGAACCGCTCCATGTCGCAAGCGCTGGCCAGGTAGGACGCGGGGTCGTTCGCCTCGGGGTCGTAGTAGGCGTGCAGGGAGATGTAGTCGACCTGGTCGTACGCGTGCGCGAGCACCGTCGACTCCCAGTCGCCGAACGTCGGCATGCCCGACCCGGAGCTGCCGCAGGCGATCAGCCGCACCGACGGGTCGATCATCCGCATCAGCCGGGCGGTCTCGGCGGCCAGGCGGCCGTACTCCTCGGCGGTCTTGTGCCCGACCTGCCACGGCCCGTCCAGCTCGTTGCCGAGGCACCACAGCCGGATGCCGTACGGCTCCGGCGCGCCGTGCGCCCCGCGCAGGTCCGACAGCGTGGTGCCACTCGGGTGGTTGCAGTACTCCAGCAGGTCGGCGGCCTCGGCCGGTCCCCGGGTGCCGAGGTTGACCGCCATCATCGGCTCCAGCCCGGCGGCCCGGGTGAACGCGGTGAACTCGCCGAGGCCGAACCGGTTGGTCTCGATCGTGCGCCAGGCCGGGTCGAGCCGGCGCGGGCGCAGGTCCGCCGGGCCGACGCCGTCCTCCCAGCGGTACGCCGACACGAAGTTGCCGCCCGGGTAGCGGACCATGGTCACGCCCAGTTCGCGGACCAGGGCCAGCACGTCGGTGCGCAGGCCGGCGGCATCGGCGGCCGGGTGGTCGGGTTCGAACAGTCCGGTGTACACGCACCGGCCCAGGTGCTCGACGAACGAGCCGAACAGCATCGGGTCGATCTCACCGACGGTGAAGTGCGGGTCGAGGAAGACTACGGCGGAACGGGGTGGCGGCATGACGGCCAGCTTCGCGTACCCGGCGCGCGCCGTCCACAGCCGCGAAACTATCGGTCCGGCCTGCCCCGGGCACCGGGGGCGACAGCGCGGCTCCTATGGACGTTGGCCTATCTCGTCGAAGATCTGTGAGTCAGATTCGATGAGATAGGCCAACCTCTGTGGAAGGCGCGGGCCGGTGCGGGCGGGGGTTCAGTCGCGAGGGCGAGGGCTGGGGCGGCGGCGCAGCCCGGCGACGGCTCCGGCGGCCTGTGCCTTCAGGCGGGCGCCCTCCAGGCGGCGGGACAGCGCGGCGGCCAGCCACAGCGCGCCCGCGCCGAGCAGGAGCACGGTCAGGCCGGTGAGCACCAGCGTCGACGTGGGCGGCCCGGAGGTGCCGGTGCGAGGCAACTCGTCATCGCCGCCGCCACCGCCGTTGTCGTCACCGTCGTCATCGTCATCGTCATCGTGGTGAGCCCCGGAGACGCCGGTCGTCGGGGTCGACGAGTCGGTGGGGCCGTCGGACGGCCACTCGGACGGCGCGGCGGACGGTGCAGTGGACGGCGCGGTGGACGGGTCGGTGGGGGCTGTGGACGGGCTGTGCCCACCGGGCCCGGTCGGCGTCGCCGAGTGGGTGCCGTATCCGCGGTGCTTGGCGCGGTCGTCGGGGCCGGCGGTGCCGGGCGTGACGAACAGGAACATCACCGAGGCGACCACCATCGCGGTGACCGCGGTCGCGACGGCGGCGAGCCAGGCCAGGCGGGACTGCTCTCGGGACATACGCATGGGTCGTCCTTCTCTGGCCGTCCGGGCGGGCGGCGGGTAGGAGGGCTGGCCGGGCTGCGGCACCACCTGGTCAACGCGTTTCTCCTGTCCCGGATACGTGTGATCAGGGATGGAACAGCCTGAAACAGGCACATTTCGTCTCGGCCTCGCGGCCGTTTCCCTGCCGGTATGTCCTGAGTTGAGCCCGCGGAGCAAGGGGGACTCATGGCGGCGGATCCAGCGCAGGTGGCACGTCGGCGGCTTCGTCCCGGGCCGGTGCTGGCGGTTGTCGCCGGGCTGGCCGGCGTGGGGCTGGCTACCTGGTGGGCGACCGGCGGCACGTCCGGCCCGGCGGCCGGGTTCGGGGAGGACGGCCACGACCACGGCCCGCTGCTGGGGCGGCTGACGGCCGAGTTCACCGGACTGGTCGGGCGGCAGGAGCTGACGCCGGGCTTCGCCGCACTGGCCATGCTGGTCGCCCTGGCCCTGGGTGCGGGGCACGCGCTCGCCCCGGGGCACGGCAAGCTGCTGATGGCGACGTACCTGGTGAACGAGCGGGGATCGCTGCGCCAGGCGGTGTCGGTGGCGGGCACGGTCGCGCTCACCCATACCGCAGGGGTGCTGGTCCTGGGGTTGGTCCTCGCGGCCGGGCTGCATTTCGTCCCGCACCGGGTGTACACGTTGCTCACCGTGCTGAGCGGCGCGCTGGTCGTCACCGTGGGGCTGTCGCTGCTGCGCCGGGCCTGGCGCGACCGGGACCGCCCCGGCGCGCCCGCGCACGCCGACCACGCGCCGGGCGGGCATGCGCACGACGGGCACCACGGCGGCTGCGCCGGACACGGGGCACGGCCGGCCGGGCGCGGGATCGTCGCGATGGGACTCGCGGGCGGGCTGATGCCGAGCCCGTCGGCGGTGGTGGTGCTGCTGGGCGCGGTCGCGCTGGGGCGGGCCTGGTACGGCGTGCTGCTGGTGGCGGCGTACGGCGCGGGCATGGCGCTGTCGCTGCTGGGCATCGGCCTGCTGCTGACCCGGCTGCGCGACCGGTGGGAGCGGGCCCCCCGCGCCTGGATGGCGCATCGCGCGTGGCGGCTGCTGCCGCTGGTCACCTCGTCCGCGGTGATCCTGGTCGGGGTGGGCGTGGCGACCACGGCGCTGCTGGCCTGACCGTCGTTTGTAGAACATCGTCAATCTGGCATGGACATTAACAGTTAAGAGAGTTAATAATCAGGGCCATCCATCCTTAGGAGGGCCCGTGACCAGAAGACCACTAGCACTCTCCGCCGCCCTGTCTCTGCTGGTCGCGGTCGGCGTCCTCGCCGTCGCCACCCCGGCCTCGGCGGCCAACCTGCTGGCCAACCCCGGTTTCGAGACCGGCACGCTGTCCCCGTGGAGCTGCACCGGCGGCCTCGGCTCCGTGGTCGGCACCCCGGTCCGCTCCGGCACCAAGGCGCTGCAGGGCGCGGCGTCGTCCTCGGACAACGCCAAGTGCAGCCAGACCGTCGCGGTGCAGCCGAACACGGCGTACGCGCTGACCGGCTGGGTCCGCGGCAACTACGTCTACCTCGGCATCGACGGCGGAGCATCCACCTGGACCCCCGGCGCGGCCACGTTCACACAGCTCACCGTCAACTTCACCACCGGCGCGTCGCAGACCAGCGTGGTCGTGTACACGCACGGCTGGTACGGCCAGGGCACCTACTTCGCCGACGACATCAGCCTCGACGGCCCCGGCGGCACGGGCGTGCCCGGGGTGCCCGGCAACCCGTCGGTCGGCACGATCACCAACACCTCGATCGCCCTGTCGTGGGGCGCGTCCAGCGGCACGGTGACCGGCTACCGGGTGTACGAGGGCACGACGGTGCGGGCCACCGTGACGGGCACCTCGACGACGATCACGGGCCTGGCGGCGTGTTCGGCGCACAGCTACACGGTCGCGGCGTACAACTCGACGGGCGAGTCGGCCAAGACCTCGGCGGCGAGCGCGACCACCACCGGCTGCACCTCGGTCCCGCCGACCCCGGGCGGCCTGGCCGTCGGCACGGTCACCAACACCTCGATCGCGCTGTCCTGGAACGCCTCCTCCGGCGCGACCGGCTACCGGGTGTACGAGGGCACGACCCAGGTCGCCACCGGCACCGGCACCACGGCCACGGTCAGCGGCCTGGCCACCTGCTCGGCGCACGCCTACACGGTGGCGGCGTACAACGCCTCCGGTGAGTCGGCCAAGAGCGGGGCGGTCAGCGCGACGACCTCGGGCTGCGTCAACACCGGGCTGCCCAAGCACGCGCTCATCGGCTACCTGCACGCCAGTTTCGCCAACGGGTCCGGGTACATGCGGATGGCCGACGTGCCGTCCTCGTGGGACATCATCAACCTGGCCTTCGGCGAGCCGACCTCGGTGACCTCGGGTGACATCCGGTTCCGGCAGTGCCCGGTGGCCGAGTGCCCGAACGTGGAGAGCGAGGCCGACTTCATCGCCGCCATCCGGGCCAAGCAGGCCCAGGGCAAGAAGGTGCTGATCTCCATCGGCGGCGCGAACGGGCAGGTCCAGCTCACCTCGACCGCGGCCCGGGACACGTTCGTCAGCTCGGTCAGCGCCATCATCGACAAGTACGGCCTGAACGGCCTCGACATCGACTTCGAGGGCCACTCGCTGTACCTCAACGCCGGTGACGGCGACATCCGCAACCCGACGACCCCGGTCATCGTGAACCTGATCTCGGCACTGCGCACGCTGAAGGCGCGGTACGGCTCGGGCTTCCTCCTGACGATGGCCCCGGAGACGTTCTTCGTGCAGCTCGGGTACCAGTTCTACGGCGGCACGTGCAGCGGCTGCGACAACCGGGCCGGGTCGTACCTGCCGGTCATCTACGCGCTGCGCAACGACATCACGGTGCTGCACGTGCAGGACTACAACTCGGGTCCGATCATGGGGCTGGACAACCAGTACCACAACATGGGCGCGGCGGACTTCCACATCGCCATGACCGACATGCTGGCCGCGGGCTTCCCGGTGGCCAACACGGGCGTCACGTTCCCCGCGCTGCGCGAGGACCAGATCGCGTTCGGCGTGCCGGCCGCGGTCAGCGCCGGTGGCGGATACACCACCCCCGCCCAGGTCCAGCAGGCCGTCAACTGCCTGGTCAAGAACCAGAACTGCGGCGGCTACACCCTGCGCGGCGGCACCAGCCCTGACTTCCGCGGCCTGATGACCTGGTCCATCAACTGGGACCGCTACTACAACTGGGAGTTCAGCAACTCCCACGAACCCTTCCTCAACGCCCTCCCGTAACCCCCGCTCCACCCCGAGCCCCGCCGCGGCTCCTCAGCCACGGCGGGGCTCGTTCTCGCACCGCGTTGATCATGAACTTATGGCACGGCTCGTCGGCGTGCCGCTGCCACAACTTCATGATCGCCGCGGTGTGCGGGTGCGGTGGTCAGTCGAGGAGGTGGAGGCGTTTCATGTCCATGCCGCCTAGGCCGCGTGGTATGTCGGGATCCGAGTGCAGGTCCTTGCCGGCGCTGACGGCGTCGCTGGTACTGGTGCGCTCGTGCTCGCTGGCGAAGTCGGCCTCCTCGGCGAGTACCTCGTCCAAGCTCAACGATTCGCGCAGTTCAGGCTGCATGTGGTCATTGTCCGCCCGTCCGATGGTTCGAGATCCCCCGATCGGGGAATCCCACAGTCGGCCCCGCCCCATCCGCCTGGCATTGATCATGAAGTTAGGGCAGCGACACGCCGTCGAACCTTGCCATAAGTTCATGATCAACGTGAAAGAACGGGGTGGGGGTGCGGTTGGGGGAGTAGGTTGGGCGGTCTCACGGGCCGGTGGTGGAAGACGGGGGGTGAGTGCGGTGGTGCAGGTGGTGCGGGACGCGGGGGTGCGGATCGCGGATCGGGCGGAGGCCGAGGGGTACGTCGCCAAGGTGTGCTTCAAGACGGGGCCGCCGGGGCGGGTGGGCATCGAGCTGGAGTGGACCACGCACCACCTGGACGATCCGGCGCGGCCGGTCGATCCGGGGGTCCTCGGCTCGGCGCTGGGCGAGCACGCCCCGCGCAGTCTGGTGCCGGACAGCCCGCAGAACCCGCTGCCGTACGGCGGCCGGGTCACCCTCGAACCGGGCGGGCAGGTGGAGATCTCCACCGATACCAGCGACTCCCTCGCCGGGCTGCTCGACGCCACCATGGCGGATCTTCAGCAGCTGACCGGCCTCCTCGACCGCGCGGGCCTGGCACTGGACGGGCAGGGCTGCGACGCCCATAGGCGGCCGGGCCGGATCCTCGACACGCCGCGGTACGCCACCATGGAGCGCGTCTTCGACCGCTTCGGCCCGTACGGCAGGCAGTGGATGTGCGGGACCGCGAGCGTGCAGGTGTGCCTCGACGCGGGCCTGCCCGAGCGGGTCGCCCCGCGCTGGCGGGCGCTGCACGCGGTGGGCCCGGCGCTGGTCGCCGCGTTCGCCAACTCGGCGCGTTCCGCGGGCACCGACACCGGCTGGGCGTCGGCCCGGATGCGGGCCTGCCTGGCCGCCGACCCGATGCGCAACGGGCCGCCCGCCGACGACGCCGATCCGGTGGCCGGCTGGGCGCGGCGCGTGCTGGACACACCCGTGCTGTGCGTACGCCGCGACGACGGCTCGTGGGACGTCCCGCCCGGGATCACCTTCGCGGACTGGATCGGCGGCGCGATGACGCCCGCACCGACCTATGCGGACCTCGACTACCACGTGAGCACGATGTTCCCGCCGGTACGCGCCCGCGGCTACTTCGAGGTGCGCTACCTGGACATGCAGTCCGGTCCGGACTGGGTGGCCCCGGTCGCGGTGCTGGTGGCGCTGTTCGCCCGGGAGGAGACCGTCGACGCGGCGGCGGCGCTGGCCGCGCCGGCGGCGGGGCGCTGGGTGCAGGCGGCCCGGCACGGCCTGGCCGATCCGGCGATCGCCGCAGTCGCCCCGCGCCTGCTGGACCTGGCCTGCGCCGCGCTGGAGCACACCGACCTGCCGCCCGCGACCGTCGAGGCGGTGACGGCCGTGGTGGAGCGGCGGCTGCGCGAAGGAGGACTGAGATGAGCACCGGACTGCGGGAGCGGGCCGCCGCCGAACTGACCCGGACCCGGCAGCGCAGCGTCGGGCTGACCGACGCGGTGGACGACGACGACCTGGTGCGCCAGCACTCCCGGCTGATGTCGCCGCTGGTCTGGGACCTGGCGCACATCGGCAACCAGGAGGAGCTGTGGCTGGTGCGCGACGTGGGCGGCCGCGAGCCGGTCCGCGCCGACATCGACCAGCTCTACGACGCGTTCAAGCACCCGCGCGGCGAGCGCCCGCAACTGCCGCTGCTGGGACCCGCGCAGGCACGGGCGTACGTGCGCACCGTGCGCGAGAAGGTGCTGGACCTGCTCGACTCGGTGGAGCTGGAAGGCCGTCCGCTGGTGGAGCAGGGTTTCGCCTTCGGAATGATCATCCAGCACGAGCAGCAGCACGACGAGACGATGCTGGCCACCCACCAGCTGCGCACCGGTGACCCGGTGCTGGTCGCCGTCCCGCCGCCGCGCTCGCGGGCGATCGTCGCGGGCGAGGCGCTGATCCCCGGTGGCGCGTTCGAGATGGGGACCTCGCTGGAGCCCTGGGCGCTGGACAACGAGCGGCCCGCGCACGCCGTCGACGTGCCGCCGTTCTTCATCGACCGCGCCCCGGTCACCAACGCGCAGTACCAGGCGTTCATCGACGCGGGCGGGTACGAGGACCCGCGCTGGTGGGCCGGGCGGGGCTGGGCGCACCGCCAGGAGGCGGGGCTGACCGGCCCGGCGCACTGGCACGGCGACGGCACGTACACCCGGTTCGGGCGGCGGGAGCCGATCGTGGGCGACGAGCCGGTGGTGCACGTTGACTGGCACGAGGCGAGCGCGTACGCCGCGTGGGCCGGGCGGCGGCTGCCCACCGAGGCCGAGTGGGAGAAGGCGGCCCGCTTCGACCCGGCGACCGGGCGCTCGCGCCGTTACCCGTGGGGCGACGACGACCCGACGCCCGAGCACGCGAACCTCGGCCAGCGGCACCTGTCGCCCGCGCCGGTCGGCGCCTACCCGGCCGGGGCCTCGCCCGCGGGCGTGCACCAGCTGATCGGCGACGTGTGGGAGTGGACGAGTTCGGCGTTCGGCGGCTACCCGGGGTTCCGGGCGTTCCCGTACCGCGAGTACTCCGAGGTCTTCTTCGGCGACGACTACCGGGTGCTGCGCGGCGGCTCGTTCGGCACCGACGCGGCGGCCGTCCGGGGCACGTTCCGCAACTGGGACTACCCGATCCGGCGGCAGATCTTCAGCGGGTTCCGCTGCGCCCGCGACCCGCGTCCCGGGGAGCTGGCCGGCTGATGTGCCGCCACCTGGTCTATCTCGGTCCGCCGGTGCCGCTGGCGGCCCTGCTGGTGGAGCCGCCGTACGGGCTGCAGCACCAGTCCTGGGCGCCCCGCGACATGCGCGGCGGCGGGACGATCAACGTGGACGGTTTCGGGGTGGGCTGGTACACCTCCGCCGGCCCGGTGCGCTACCGGCGCGCGGTGCCGATCTGGACGGACCGCAACTTCGCCGCGATCGCCCGGGTCACCATCACCGGCTCCCTGCTGGCGGCGGTGCGCTCGGCGACGCCGGGCCTGACGGTCACCGACGACGCCTGCGCCCCGTTCAGCGGCGACGGCTGGTTCTTCAGCCACAACGGGTTCGTCGCGGGCTGGCCGGACACGGTGGCCAAGCTCGCCGAGCGGCTGCCGGTGACGGACCTGATGACGATGGACGCACCCACGGACGCCGCGTTCGTGTGGGTGCTGGTGCGCAATCGGCTGCGCGCCGGGTACGGCCCGGCGGACGCGTTGCGCGCGACGGTGGCGGAGGTGAGCGCCGCCGCACACGGCTCCCGGCTGAACCTGCTGCTCACCGACGGCGACAAGGCGTACGCGACGACCTTCGGGCACGCGCTGGCGGTCCACCACTCGCCCGGGCGGGTGGTGGTCGCCTCCGAGCCCTTCGACGACGACCCCGGCTGGGTGCAGGTGCCCGACCGCCGACTGGTGGTGGCGCACCCGGCCTCGTACACCGTGGAGGAATTATGAAGCTCGACGTGTACCTCACACCCGACGACCTGAGCGAGCAGTTGCGCGAGGACGCCCGCGAGGGGCTGACCTCGTCGCCGAAGTGGCTGCCGCCGAAGTACTTCTACGACGCGTACGGCAGCGACCTGTTCGAACGCATCACCAAGCTGCCCGAGTACTACCCGACCCGGGCCGAACGCGCCGTGCTGGCCGAGCATGCCGCCGACATCGCCCAGGAGACCGGCGTGAAGACGCTGGTGGAGCTGGGTTCGGGCTCGTCGGACAAGACCCGGCTGCTGCTGGACGCGATGCACGACACGGGCACGCTGGCCCAGTTCGTGCCGCTGGACGTGTCGGAAACGGCGCTGCGCTCGGCCGCCAAGGCGATCGACGGCGACTACCCCGACCTGGAGGTGCACGGCATCGTCGGCGACTTCAGCCACGACCTGCACCGCATCCCCGAGGGCGGCCGCCGGATGGTGGTGTTCCTGGGCGGCACCATCGGCAACCTGCCGCCGCTGGAGCGGGCCGCCTTCCTGGAGGAGCTGCGCGATGTGCTGCACGAGGGCGAGTGGCTGCTGCTCGGCACGGACCTGGTCAAGGACCCGCAGACGCTGGTCGCGGCGTACGACGACGCGGCGGGGGTGACCGCGGAGTTCAACCTCAACGTGCTGCGGGTGCTCAACCGCAACCTGGGTGCGGATTTCGACCTGACCGCGTTCGAGCACGTGGCGCTGTGGGACCCCAAGCACAACTGGATCGAGATGCGGCTGCGGGCCACCCGGGACATGCGGGTGGAGGTGCCCTCGCTCGACCTGGACGTGGACTTCAAGGCGGGGGAGGAGCTGCGCACCGAGGTTTCGGCGAAGTTCGACCGGGTGCGGGTGGAGGCGGAGCTGTCCCGGGCCGGTTTCCAGGCGGCGCGCTGGTGGACCGACCCGCAGGGCCGCTTCGCGGTGACGCTGGCGCGGGCGGTGGAGTAGCCGGTTCGGCCCCTGCGCCGCTGTGTTGGTGGTGAGATGTCGGGTATGGGGGATCTGCGGCCCCGGCTGCCCGGCGAGGCCGCCGAGAAGCCCCGCCTGACCTGGTTCGACTTCGTCATCACCGCCGTCGCGCTGATCGTCGGCCAGCTTGACGAACTGGTCGGGGCCAGCTCACCGGGGCTGCTCGGCCGGTCCGTCGCCGCCGAGGTGCTCACTCTCGCCGCCGGGCTGTCCCTGCTCGCCCGGCGGCGCTGGCCGCTGGCCACCATGTTGTTCACGGCGGTCTGCCACCTGCTCGCGTTCACCCCGTTCGTGTTCGCGGTGATGATGTACACGATGGGTGTCATCACCCGGCGCTGGTGGCAGCTGGGCGTGCTGTCCGTGTTCGGAGTGGGCGTTCAGGCGCTGTCGGCGGTCGAGGGTCTGGACCCCGACGTGCGCGCCTGGGCGTACACCCTGTCGTTCGCGCTCGGCCCGCTGCTGCTGGGCTGTGCCGCGGGGGTGCGCCAGGACCTCGTGGTCAGCCTGCGGGAGCGGGCCGGGGATCTGGAGCGCGAACGGGACATGATGGCGCAGACCGCGCGCCGCGCCGAGCGCGCCCGGATCGCCCGCGAGATGCACGACGTCGTGGCGCACCGCGTGAGCAACATCGTCGTCACGGCGACGGCGCTGCAGGCCGTTCCCGAAGCCCAGACCCCGCGCGTGCGCCCGGAGGTGGACCGGATCCGGGACGAGGGCCGCGCCGCGCTGACCGAGCTGCGCGGCCTGCTCGGGCTGCTCAACGCCCGCGACGCGGCCGGTGAGCGGGCCCCGCTGGCCCCGCAGGCCACCGCTCGCGACCTGCCCGCTCTCGTCGAGCGCATGCGCGGTGTGGGCCGGATGCCGGTCGAGCTGGACGTGACCGGCTTCCCCGAACTGCTGGCCGACCAGACCCAGCGGGCGGTGTACCGGGTGGTGCAGGAGTCGCTGACCAACGCGGTCAAGCACGCGCCGGGCGCGGCGGTGCGGGTCGGGGTGCGGTGCGCCGCCGACGGCGTGCACGTCACCGTGGACAACGACCGGCCGCCGGGCGTGCGGGATGTGGATCTGCCCAGCTCGGGGCACGGGCTGATCGGGCTGAGCGAGCGCGTGGACCTGCTGGGCGGCGAGTTCGCCGCGTCGCCGCTGCCCGACGGTGGATTCCGGGTGAGCGCGGTCATCCCGCCCGCCGGGCGGCCGAGATCCCAGCCGCCGGCCGGTGTCGCGGCGCAGACGCAGCTCACCGGGGGAGAGAACAGCTCATGATCAAGGTAATGATCGTCGACGACAACGACATCGTCCGGCGGGGACTGCACACCATCATCGACGCCGCCGACGACCTACGGGTGGTGGCCGACGCGGGCGACGGGCGCAGCGCGATCGAGGCGGCCCGGCGGGCCAGGCCCGACATCGCGCTGGTCGACATCCGCATGCCGGGCATGGACGGGCTGACCGCCACCCGCGAACTGCTGGCCCTGGACCAGCCGCCCCACGTGATCATCCTGACCACCTTCAACACCGACGAGTACGTCGACGAGGCGATCCGGTCCGGCGCGGCGGGTTTCCTGCTCAAGGACTCCCCGCCGGACGAGCTGCTGCGGGCGCTGCGGGCGGTGCACTCCGGCCACGCGATGCTCGACCCGGCCGTCACCCGGCAGGTCATCGACGCGATCGCCGACCAGGCGCCGCGGCTGACGGCGCAGGAGAAGGCGCAGCTGGACTCGCTGACCGCGCGGGAGGTGGACGTGCTGCGGCTGGTGGGGCGGGGGCTGTCCAACGCCGACATCGGGGCGGAGCTGTTCATGACCGAGGGCACCGTGAAGGGCTACGTCAGCGCGATCCTGGCCAAACTGGCGGCGGACAACCGCGTCCAGGCCGCCCGGCTGGCCTACCGGGCCGGCCTGGACAACTCCTGAGCTCGCCCCGGGGCGTTCTCCCCCGTCGAGAACGCCTGAACCGGGCGGCCTCCTCACCAAGATCGTTCGACTTGCCAGGCAGGTGGGCGAATGCGCGCTCAAGATACGCACAGGTGCCCGGCAAGTCGGATGACCTCGACCGGCCGCGCGGCCGCACCGGGCGAAGGGGGCCGGGTGCGTGGGGTGTGGGGCTGGTGGCGAAACGGGCAGAGCGCGCTGTGGCGGGCGTTACGCCGCGAATATTTCATCACGCGTTGACTTAGCGAGGGGAGGGCGCGTTAAGCTTGCGTTAACGCATTAGTTGCGAAGGCGCAAACAAATGGGGGTCGCCGTGGAGCCGCAGCTCGACCAGCTCGCCCAGGACATCGGGCTGTTCCGGCGTGCGCTCATCCCCGACTTCTTGCTCGGCCTGGTCCGCAGGATGGGCGACGAGGAGCCCAACCTGCTGCAGATGGCCACGCTCTACGTGCTCGACAGCGGCCCGGAGCCGACCGTGCGCGACCTCGCCGAGCAGCTCGGCCGCTCGATGTCGGTGACCAGCCGGCTCGTCGACCACATGGTGCGGCGGGACTGGATCGAGCGGACGGAGGACCCGGCCGACCGCCGGGCCAAGCGGCTGCGGATCACCCCGGCCGGCCGCGACTTCCTGCGCGCCTTCGAGCGAGTGCGGGCGCAGGCGCAGCAGCAGCTGATGACGTACCTGACCGACGACGAGCAGCGCCAGGTGAGCGAGGCGATGGCGCTGCTCGGCAAGGCCTCGAGGAGGCATCTGGATGAGCGAGCGCAGGGAGCAGATCATGTCGGCTGAGTCCCGTGGCGGCGACGAGCGCGGCGAGGTGACGGCATGAGCGCGACGCTGAGCCCGGCGACCGACCTCGTGCTCGACTTCGCCGACATCGACGCCGGGATGCTGGCGGTGGTCGGCGGCAAGGCCGGCAACCTGGGCGTGCTGACGCGGGCCGGGCTGCCGGTGCCGCCGGGCCTGTGCCTGACCACGGAGGCGTACCGGGTGGTCGCCGGCACGGCGCACCTCGACGAGATCCACGAGGCGCTGGCCCGCACCGCCCCGACCGACGTGCCCGCGCTGACCGCGCTGGCCGGCCGGGCGCGGGAAGCGCTGCTGGCGGCCCCGATCCCGGCGGACATCGCCGCCGCGGTCGCCGCCGGATACGCCCGGCTGGGCGACGACGTGCCGGTGGCGGTGCGCTCCTCGGCGACCGCGGAGGACCTGCCGTTCGCCAGCTTCGCCGGCCAGCAGGACACCTACCTGAACATCGTCGGCGAGGACGCGGTCGTCGACGCGGTACGCCGCTGCTGGGCGTCGCTGTGGACCGACCGGGCCGTGGTCTACCGGGCCACGAACCACATCGACAACCGCACGGTACGGCTGGCCGTGGTCGTGCAGCGCATGGTCGACTCCGCGGTGGCCGGGGTGCTGTTCACGGCGAACCCGGTGACCGGGCAGCGCCGCCAGGCCGTCGTCGACGCCGGCCCCGGCCTCGGCGAGGCCGTCGTCTCCGGCGCGGTCAACCCGGACCACTTCGTGGTGGACACGGCGAACGCGGCCATCCTCGACCGGCGGCTGGGCGACAAGCGGCTGGCCATCCGGTCGCTGCCCGGCGGCGGCACCGAGCACGTGACCCTGCCCGCGGGCGGCGACACCGCCTGCGTCACCGACGCGCAGGTGCTCGCGCTGGCCGCGCTGGGCGACCGGGTGGAGGCGCACTACGGCGCGCCGCAGGACACCGAGTGGGCCATCGACGGCGACGGGGCGCTGTGGCTGACCCAGGCTCGTCCCATCACGACACTGTTCCCACTGCCCGAGCACGCACCCGCGCCCGGCGCGGACACCCGGGCCTACTTCTGCTTCAGCGTGGCCCAGGGGCTCTACCGCCCGATCACGCCGATGGGCATGGCCGCGTTCCGGGTGCTGGCCTCGTCTGCCTCGCGCCTGTTCGGGTTCGGCGTCGCCGACCCGCTCGCCGGGCCCGCGGTGTTCGCACCCGCCGGCCAGCGCATCTTCATCGACGTCACCACCGCCGTACGCAGCAGCATGGGTCGCACCCTGCTCCCGAAGATCCTCGGGGTGATGGAGGCCCGGTCCGCGGCGATCTTCCTGAACCTGTTCGACGATCCCCGGTTCTCGAACACGCGCCCCTCGCGGCTGCCGTTCATCCGCCGGGTCGGCGCGGTGGCCGCGCAGCACCGGGTGCCGCTGAAGCTGGTCGGGGCACTGGTCAAGCCGCAGCGCGGGCTGGCCGCGGTGGACCGGGTCGGTGTGGAGCTGGAGAGCCGGCTCGCCGGGCCGGAGCGGGCCTCCGCCGCGCAGCGCCTGGACTTCGTCGAGACCGTGCTCGGCACCGAGGTCGTTCCGCTGCTGCCGCGGGTCATGCCGGTGGCCGCGGCCGGTTTCGCCGCGCTGGGCATCGCCGACAAGCTGCTCGGGCCCGATGCCGCCGTCGGTGACGTGCAGGCCGTGCTGCGCGGCATCCCGCACAACGTCACCACGGACATGGACCTGGAGCTGTGGCACCTGGCGGTCCGGTTGCGCGCCGACGAGGCCACCGCGCGGCTGTTCGCGTCGGCGAAGGTGGACGAGCTCGCGCACCGGTACGGCGCGGGCGCCATGCCCGCCGCGGCGCAGGCCGGGATCGCCGAGTTCCTGGCCCGGTACGGCCACCGCGCCGTCGCGGAGATCGACATGGGTATGCCGCGCTGGTCCGACGACCCGCGCTACATCCTCGGCGTGCTCGCCAACTACCTGCGGATGGACCCGGCCGACGGGGCCGCGCTGACGCCCGACCGGCTGTTCGCCCAGGGCGCGGCCGAGGCCGAGGCGATGGTCGAGACCCTGGCCGGGCGGGCCGCCCGGCGCAGCCGCCTGCGCGGCAAGGTGGTGCGGACGATGCTCGGCCGGGCACGGCTGCTGGCCGGGGTACGCGAGCTGCCGAAGTACTACATGGTGCGGATCATCGCCGCCTGCCGGCGGCAGGTCGCCCTGGTCGGGGCGGAACTGGCCAAGGAGGGGCGGCTCGAGCAGGCCGACGACGTGTTCTTCCTCGACCTCGCCGAGGCCCGCGCGGCACTGTCCGGAACGGACCAGCGCGACCTGGTGCAAGGGCGCCGCCGGGCGTACGACGAGGAGCTGCGCCGCCGCCACATCCCGCGCGTGCTGCTGTCCGACGGCACCGAACCGCAGGCGAAGCCGACCGCGGGCAGCGCCGACGGGGCGCTCGTGGGCACGCCCGCCTCGGCCGGCCGGGTGACCGGGACCGCCCGGGTGATCCTCGACCCGGTCGGGGCGCACCTGGAGCCCGGCGAGATCCTCGTCGCGCCGTCCACCGACCCCGGCTGGACCCCGCTGTTCCTCACCGCGGGCGGCCTGGTCATGGAGATGGGCGGGGCGAACTCGCACGGGGCCGTGGTCGCCCGCGAGTACGGCATCCCCGCCGTGGTCGGCGTCCCCGACGCCACCCACCTCATCACCACGGGCCGGCAGATCATCGTCGACGGCGCCGCCGGCACCATCACCCTCACCTGACCACCCTTCCCCTCCCCGGCGGCGGCCCGACACCCCACGGGCCGCCGCCCCGCCACCTGCCGCGACTCTTAAAGACTTGCGGCATTGGCGGGGCGAGGAGGCCGCGACTCTTCAAGAGTTGCGGCAGGAGGGCAGGCAGGGTGGCGGGTCGCGGTCATTGGCCGAGGGCGCGTTGGAGGGCTCGGTAGATCTTGCCGAAGCGGGCGGCGTCGTCGATGCGGAGCAGGAGGACCTGGGTGCCCCCGATCTCGGCCCAGGCCTCGTAGATGGCGTTGCCGCGGTCGTAGCTGTCGTCGACGCGGTGCAGCGCCCACTCCCACAGCAGCGGCACCAGTCCGAGTGCCAGCAGCAGCACCGCGACCAGCAGCAGGGTGTCCCGCGGGAACGGCAGTCTGCCGAGCGCGGCGGCGACGCGGGATTCACCGTATGCGGCTGCGATCAACCCGACCAGCGCGATGAACCCGGCGAAGGCGGACAGGATCATCAGGAGGTTGAGGATCCCGCGGCCGGCCGTGCGGCGGCGTATCCGCCAGTCCGGGCGCTCCTGGCGGTGCCAGACGTAACGCAGCTCGGAAAGGCGGAACCGGCGGTCCTCGACCTGGACATACGTCGAGGTCACCGCCACCGTCTCATCACGATAGTAGGTGATCACGACCCCTCCGACGCTTCAGCGTTGTCTTAGGATCGCGCAGAGTGACCAAGTCGTCCGTGAGTGAATCCACGGCCCTCTTGATCATCCGACTTGCCAGGCACCCGTGCGTATCTTGGGCCCGCTTTCGCCCATCTGCCTGGCAAGTCGGGCGATCATGGCCGGGTGGCGGCCCTCGTGCGGCGGCCTGGTGCGGGGCCGACATACTGGGATGATGTTCACCCTGGACGAAGCGCGGACCCGGCTCGCCGCGCTGATGCCGCAGCTCGAAGAGCTCATCGGTGTACGGGCCGACCTCGCCGAGCTGCGCGCCGATCTGGACACCGGCGGGCACAGCGAGCTGGGTGGGCTGGCCGAGGCGAAGGCCCTGGAGGCGCGGCTCTACGCCGCGCTGGAGGAGATCGCCGACCAGGACATCGAGGTCAAGGGCTTCGCCCCGCTGCTGCTGGACTTCCCGGGTGAGCTCGACGGCCGCGCGGTGCGCTGGTGCTGGCTGGAAGGCGACGAGGGCATCGACTGGTACCACCGCAGCGACACCGGTTTCGCGGGCCGCCGCCCCTGCTGAACCCCCGGTCAGCCGACGCGGTGGGCGCGGGCGGGCATCTGCGATTGAGGGCGCAGCAGCAGCCCGGCCTGGGCGGCGGGGAGCGGGCGGGACAGCAGGTAGCCCTGGCCGAGGCGGCAGCCCAGCGAGCGCAGGGCGGTGCGCTGGTCCTCGGTCTCGATGCCCTCGGCGATGGCGACCAGCCCGAGCGAGTCGGCGATGGCCAGGATGGCCCGCACGATGCTCAGGTCGAGGTGACCGCCGCCGGGTCCGGTGACGCCGCTGACGAAGGATTTGTCGATCTTCAGGATCTCGATGGGCAGCCGTTTGAGGTAGCTCAGGTTCGAGTACGCCGTGCCGAAGTCGTCGAGCACCAGGTGCACCCCGGCCGCGCCGAGCGCCCCGGCGTACTCGGTGACCTCGTGGCGCAGGTAGCTGTGTTCGGTGATCTCCAGCCAGATGTCGGCGGGGTGCAGCCCGGCGGCGCGGATGACGTCGAGCGTGCGCTCGGCGGCCTGGGGCTGGTGCAGCTGCACGGGGGAGAGGTTGACGCTCATGCCCAGCCCGCGGCCCTCGGGCAGCCGGTGCCACTGGGCGAGCTGGCGGCACGCCTGGGCCAGCACCCACTGGCCGATCTCGACGATGGCCCCGGTCTCCTCGGCCAGCGGGATGAACACGTCCGGCGGCACGGTGCCGTGGTGCGGGTGGGTCCAGCGCAGCAGCGCCTCGAAGGCGACGATGGCGCGGCTGTCGAGCGCGAAGATCGGCTGGTACGCCAGGTGCAGCTGGCCGCGGGTCTGTGCGAGCAGCAGCTCGGCGCGCAGGTCGAGCCGGTCGCGGGAGCGGTGCGAGGCGTCCTCGTCGAACACCTCGACCTGGCCGCTGCCGCGGGCCTTGGCGACGTACATGGCGGCGTCGGCGTCGCGCAGCATGGTGCTGGGGGTGGCCTTGCCGCGTACGCCGAGCACGCCGCCGATGCTGGCGGAGACGTGCACCTGCTCGCCGCAGACCACGAGCCGGTCGTCGAGGTCGGCGCAGACCCGGGCCCCGATCTCGGCGACCTCGGACAGCTGCTTGACCCGGTCGAGCACGATCACGAACTCGTCGCCGCCGAAGCGGGCGAGCAGATCGTCGGGGCGCACGCTGCCGCGCAGCCGGTCGGCGACCTGCATCAGCAGCTCGTCGCCCGCCTCGTGGCCGAACAGGTCGTTGACCGACTTGAAGCCGTCGAGGTCGCAGAAGAGCACGCCGACGCGGGTCGGGTCGTCGGCGGACAGCAGGGTGTCCAGGTGAGACACCAGCGCGCTGCGGTTGGCCAGCCCGGTGAGCGGGTCGCGGGTGACCCGCTCGGCGAGCGCGTGGTACAGCTCGGCGTTGGTGAGCGCGACGCCGATGTAGTTCGCGAGGATCGTCATGATTTCGAGGGTGCCCTGCGCGAACGGGCGGGCCCGCTCGCGTCCTGCGTACAGCAGCGCGGTGGCGCCGTTCTCCCGGGCGACCGCGACCTTGAGCACCTCGGGCAGCCCTGAGTCGCAGGCGGGCAGGTCGTCGAGGCTCTTCGCGGGGACGGGCCACGCCGCGGTGATCTCCGGCGTCAGACCGCGGTGCGCGCGCAGCCGCCCCTCGCCTCCCTCGACGGTGACCACCCAGGCCCGGTCCGCGCGGGTGAGCTGCAACAGCAGCCCGGCGGCCTCGTCGAGCAGCGGCTGCACCTCCAAGTGCCGGGCCAGCAGGTGGCCGTAGTGGGCGAGCTGCTCGATGATCGCGTGGTGCTCGCGCTCGTCCAGCGCCATGCGCAGGCGGACCGCGACCGAGGTCAGCATGCGCAGGTCGGCGACGGCGAACGGCTGGTCGAGGCTGCGGAACAGGATGAGCAGGCTGTCGGCGTAGCGCTGGGCGGACAGCGGGATCCAGGCGGCCGACCGGATGTCCAGGCCCGCCATCGAACCGGGCACGTCGTCGCCGCGTACGTCGCCGTGCAGGGCGGTCGGCTCGGCGGTGGCCAGGGTGTGGCGCGCGGCCTCGCCCACCGGCCAGCCGTCGGTGTACGCCGGGTCGTCCTCGGGCAGCCCGCACGACCCGGACACGAGGAGCCGGTCCCCGGCCACCTCGGCCATGCAGACGACGTCGGCGAAGAAGGCGTCGGACAGCACGTTCAGCATGTCGCCGATGAGTTCCGCCGACTCGGTCGGGCGGCCCAGCAGGTCCAGCAGCTGGATGAGGCGGGTGGTGTCGCGGTAGGCGTCGCGGGCCGCGTCGACGGCTTCGGCAAGCTGCCGTCTGAGCTGCTCGGTCTCGCTGTCGGCGGGCACGGCGGCGGTCACAGCGCGATCGCGGTCAGTGTCGCGTTGTGGTATCCGGCGACGCGGGTGGTCCGGGCGAACTCGCCGTAGGTGTAGAAGCCGAACGTGGCCACGTCGCCGGCCGCGTCCTGGATCAGCGCCGCCTCCTCGGCCCCCTGCTCGGCGAGCACGTCGAGCCGGGCCACGCAGCTGAACGCGAGCAGCACCGACGCGTCGCGGCCGGCCAGGCTCTGCCGGACCACGTCGCCGGTGACGCGCAGCAGGTCCTCGGCCTTGCAGGAGACGATCTGCACCGGGGCGTACAGCGGCAGCGGGCTGAACGTCCTGAGCTCGCCGTCCTCGTCGATGTACGCGCCGCGCACGAGCTTGCTGCCGTCAGGCTGGATGAGCCCGAAGGCGTACGCGGACAGGTAACCGGGCGCGGGTTTTATCAGGCCGGGCCGTTCGAAGTCGACCTCGTCGTGGAAGTGCTCGCGGAACACCTCGACGGCGGGGCGGCCGGCGATCTCCTGGATGACCAGGCCGTCGGACTTGGTGACCAGCAGCGGCAGGCCCACGTCGTGCCAGCCGTGCTCGGCGACCACGGCCAGCGGCGTCGGGGAGGCGATCCAGACGGCGGTGGCCCCGCCGTCGGTGAGCACGTTGTCGTTCTCGAACACGCAGGTGCGGATGAGCAGCCGGTCGTCGCCGGCGCTGCCGCCGACCACGGGCACCGGCGCGCCGACCACCTTGTGCACCCCGTTGAGCAGTTCCTGCTGGTGCCCGGCCAGGCCGGTGGTGAGCAGCAGCACGGCGGCGTGCGCGGACGGCTCCGGCCCGGCGGCCGTGCGGGCGGCCCGCGCCAGCCGCTGCCCGGCGTCGTCGCCGTTCTCGGTGACGCCGGTGACCGAGGCGGTGCCGAAGCGGTAGGGCCCCGCGGACAGCGCGAGCACCGACACCCCGAGGCCGGGGTCGATCAGCCTGCCGTCGTGGAACTGCCCGCTGGTCGTCGCGCCGACCAGCGGCGCCTTGCCGGTCGCTCGGCGGATCGTGTGCAGCAGGGCGATCAGGTCGTAGGAGACGGAGGCGTACACGATGATCAGTTCTGGTGGGGTGCCGTTCAGGCCCGCCAGGGCCTCGGCGGCGGCGGCGCGCCCGGCGGTGACCGCGTCGGCCGCGTCGCTGTAGCCCACCCCCACGTTCAGCGGCTCGGTGGCAGGCGTGACGGCGACGGGCCGGGGCGCGGGTATGTCGGCAGGCATGATCACTCCTGGCACCCGACGGAGGGCCTCGCGGGCCGCCTGACCTGGCACTTCACAAAGCGACCATAACTCGCTAACCGGGCGGTACGCCAAAGATCAGGTCTCACGGCAGCGCCCCCGACAGGGCCACGATCAGCGGCCCGAGCAGCGGCAGCAGCACGGCCGAGAAGGCATAGACGATGGTGTACGACAGCAGCGGTGTGGTGTTGCCCGCCGCCTCCCGCACCGCGTCCACCGCCGGGGTGCTGCACTGCTGGCCCGCGATGGACCCGGCGACCAGCGGCGCGGGCAGCTTCATCAACCGGCTGCCCACCCACAGGCTCAGCAGCGCCGGGACCGCCGTGACCAGCACCGCCACCACCGGAAGCAGCAATCCGTAGCGCTTCATCAGGGAGATCGCGGCGGGGCCGGCGCTGAGCCCGACCGCGCACACGAACGTGGCCAGACCGAACTGCTGGATCACCTGGGCCGCCGCCGGGTGGTACTGCCCGTACGTCGGGTGCCGCGCCCGCAGCCAGCCGAAGAACAGCCCGCTGAACAGGCAGCCACCGCCGATGCCCAGCGCCAGCGGCACCCCGCCCACCGGCATGGCGAGCTTGCCGACCAGGATGCCCACCACCACCCCGAGCGCGATGAAGCTCAGGTCTGCCTTGACCGCCGGGTTGATCCGCACCCCGAGCAGCGGGGTGTACGCGGCCAGGTCGTGCGTCGCGCCGGTGAGCCGCACCGTGTCGCCGGTGGTGATGTCGGTAGACGGCTTGATCGGCAGGTCGTGCTCCATCCGGGACAGCCCGGTGACGAACACGCCCCGTGGCGGGACCTGCTGGTGCAGCTGCTCCAGGGTCCAGCCGCGGTAGCGCGGGTCGGTGATGACGACCTCGACCACGTCCAGGCTCAGCGGGTCGCCGCCGGTGCCCAGCGTCTCCGGCCCGATCAGGCGCTCCGCGTGGATCAGCGTCTCGCGGTGGCCGACCACGACCAGCCGGTCCCCGTGCTGCAGCACCGTGGCCGGTTCGAGCGGGGTGATCTCGCCGCCGCGGCGCAGCCGCTCCACCGCCGCGCCGTCGCCCAGCTCCTCGGCCAGCTGCGCCAGGGTGCGTCCGTGGGCGGCGGACACCACGTACACCCGGCCCACCACACCGGGCACCGCTCTTCTCGTGCTCTCCGAACGCTCGGGCTCGCCGCCGAGCTTGCGCCACAGCGCGTTCGCCTGCTCGCGCAGGTCGACGCGCATCAGCATGGGCACGAGCTGGCTGGTGAACATGATGAGCGTGACCAGGCTGAAGATGTAGGCGATCGAGTACGAGGTGGCCAGGTTGGACTGCAGCTCGCGGACCCGCTCCGGGCCCACGGGCAGCGCGCCGATCGCCTCCCCGGCGGTGCCGAGCACCGACGACGACGTCGTGCCGCCGGCCAGCAGCCCGGCCGCGGTGCCCTGGTCCAGCCGGAACGCCAGCGTCGTCAGGCACACCAGGGCGACCAGGGTCACCACCTGGATCACCGTGAACACGGCGTACCGCAGCGCCCGGCGGTTGAGGTGGGCGAAGAACGACGGCCCGGCCAGGTAGCCCAGCGTGAAGATGAACAGCGCGAAGGCGACGTTGCGCAGCTCAGGGCTGAGGGTGACGTTCAGCAGGCCGACGGCGAGCGCGACCAGCAGCGTGCCGGCCACCCCGCCGAGAGTGATCTTCCAGAAGCGCACCCGGCCCAGTGCGAAGCCGGCTGCCAGGCAGGTGAACAGCGCCAGCCCCGGGGTGCTGCGGAGCAGGTCGCCCAGCCAGTCGAGCACCGCGCACCCCCGCCCATGAGTTCACCTCATATTAGGACAAAGGGTGTGGTCGGCTACGGCATCTCCACGGTCTCGGCTCGCATGATCTCCGCGAACGCGGCCGCCAGGTATTGCTCCAGCCGCCGTCCCGAGACCGTCAGCAGGTAGGCCAGCAGCACCGGCGCGTGCCAGGCGAGCCTGCGCGGGTCGGGCCGGGGTGCCCCGTCCTCCTGCTGGTGCACGCCCAGCGCGCCGGTCAGCACGGTGACCAGGGTGTCCACGTCCAGGTCGGCGGTCCACGACAGGGTGTCGCGCACGCACTGCTCCAGCACGTCCTGGATGTCCTCGCCGGCCAGCCCGTCGGGGTGCAGGTCCTCCAGCAGCGCACGGACCACGCTGCCGAGCACCAGCCCGACGTGCTCGGAGTCGGCGGCCGCCAGCCGGTCGGCCGCCTCGTTCAGCGCCTCGGCGTCGCGCGCCCGCGCCGCGTCCACCGCGTCGACCGCCGCCTGCGCGATCCCGCGCGCCACCGCCGGCAACCGCCGCAGCTCCCCACTCAACATCCCCGGATACTCCCACGCCCCACCGACCACCCCGCCAACCCGGCCCCGGCCAACCCGTCCCGCCCCGCGGCCGCAGGCCGCCCCTCGTGCCGCAACTTTTAAGACTCGCGGGCGGGGGGGTTTTACGAGGGCCGCCGTGAGTATAAAATTAGTCC
>NZ_JBEZDT010000034.1:0-6041 GCF_040648455.1 Catellatospora sp. NPDC049133 | reverse complement strand
CCCCGCGGGGGTCGCTGCCCCGCACGTCGGTTCCCTATTTATTCTGGATGGGCCGTTGGGGGTTTCTCTGGCCCTCGTTTATTTAAAAGTTGCGCCGGGTGGGGGGTGGCGGGGGAGGGCCGCCGCCGGGGTGGGTCAGCTGGGCTGGCCGGAGCGGAGGGAGATGGCCTTGAGGAAGATCTCGCCGATCTTGGCGGGGTCCTTCGCGGAGAAGACGCCGCCGCCGGTCAGCTTGGTGATCTTGTTCAGCGGGTCGGTGCTGACGTCGCCGATGGTGAGGATGACGACCTGGATCGGACGCGCCGGATCGGCGATCTCCTTCAGCTTGGCCAGCAGCGCCTCGTGCGAGATGCCGTTGTTGTCGTCGTTGTCGCCGTCGGTCATCAGCACCACGGAGTTGACCCGGCCGGGGTCCCAGTCCTTCTGCACGGTCTGGTACGCGGCGAGGATCGTGTCGTAGAGACCCGTGTCACCGGTCGGCTTGGGCCTGATGGCGGCCAGTGTCGACAGCATCTTCGTGCGGTTCGACGCCAGCGGCCCGATCGGCATCAGCTGCTTGTAGTCCTTGCTGCCGTCCAGTTCGGTGGAGAAGGTCCACAGACCGACCGCCCACGAGTCGTCGAACAGCCCCAGGCCGCGCCGTGCCGCCTCCAAGGTGACCTGGGCCCGGGTCGCACCGCCCGCGGTGGCGACCTGCTGCAGCATCGAACCGGACACGTCGATCACGGCGAGCATGCGCGCCGGCAGCGTCACGGCCACCCAGGTGGACAGGATGCGCTCGACGGCGGCGGTGGTGGTCGCGGCGGTCGGCGAGGCGGCCGGCGCGGGAGCGCCCATCACCTCGGGCGCGCCGCGCGGCGTCGTCGCGCCGGTGCCGAAGCCGCCGTCCGGTCCGCGCAGGCCGATCTTGGCGAGCCGGTCGCGGAACGTGGGCGTCTGCAGCGCCTCCAGCATGCGGGCGGCCGTGGCCTGGCGCTCCGGCTCGATGCCGGGCATGACGGCGTACGGGTAGTCCAGCGCGATCGGCGCGGGCTCCAGGTAGAGCCCGGCCAGCGGCACCGGCGGCTTCGCCGCGTTGTAGGCGATGACCGCCTGCTCGGACAGCGGGGCCGCGCCCAGCCCGGAGGCGATCGCGGCGGGGTCGTTGGCGCGGGGGAAGCGCGCGAGGATGTCCTGGCGCAGCACCGAGCGGCCCGCGGCCAGGGTGCGCAGCGCGCCGGTCGTGGCGGCCTGCGCGTTCGGCGACGTGCTCGCCGCCGATGCCATCGCCAGCAGGCCGGACAGGCCGGCGGAGTCGCGCGTCGGCTCGACGATGCCGACGTGCAGCTTGGTGCCGGAGGTCATCTGCTGGAGCAGTGCCGGCCAGGTCAGCTTCGCCGACGGCCAGCCCAGGCCGGTGGCGGCGGGTTCGGGCATGGCCACCACGACCGGGCTGCGCGCGATCGAGGGCGCCTCCTGGACCGCGGTGTTGGGGGCTGCGGCGCTGACCCGGGCCAGCCAGGTCGCGGAGTCCGGGATCCAGACGTCGGGCACCTGGGTGCTGCCGCTCGGCTGGCCTACACCGGTCAGCGAGAGCCCGCGCAGCGCGGCGACGGCGGCCGCCACGTCGGCAGGGTCCGCCGCGGTCACCTGCACGGCGATGCAGGCCCCGTCGACCTCGGCCTTCTGCGCGGAGAGCGCCGCGGCGGTCTCCTGCAGCGCCGGTGCTATCTCCGGCGGCGCGGCCACGGTCAGCGGCGCCTCCCCGGAGCAGGCCGGCTCGGCGAGCTGGCGGTAGACGAGGAAGGCACCCGAGACGACCAGCGCGACCGCGAACACTGCGGCGATGGCGCTGGTGACGGGGTGGAGACGGCGTGTATTGCGATGGCGGCCCGGCACAAGAAGTTATGTTTCGTCAACGTGAAGGCGTCTCGCCACATACGTTCGGACGAATGTTACCGGGAAGGAACTTCCTGAATCGACCTTCTGTACTGCCTGAACACCGCTAACCCGACGGAAAGATCACCCGTTACTCCTTCTGGCGGACCGGAATTCATCCCGTCCCGTCCCATTCCCCGGGACTTCTGGAGGTGCGGCGATGTGGACGTCCCGAATGCGAGGTTCGGCGCGGCGGACCGCGGACGACCCTCCGGTCGGAACCGGCGGAATCGCCCTGGATGACATATCTCACGCCGATACCGCCCCTCATCAGGCCCGATACGGTGCGGACGGTGACCCGGAGACCGCGCTGGCCGAGTCCTACGACCGGCAGGTGCGCCGCGGTCGCCGGCGGCGCGAGCAGGCCGACCCGGAGCAGTCCGGGGTCGATGCGCCCGAGTCGTGGGACGAGCCCGGCGGTTCGGAGGAGCCGCTGGACGGGTGGGCGGAACGGCCCGAGCCCTGGGACGGAGACCGGAACGGCTCGTCCTGGGACCGCCGGGCGGGCGAGCAGGGCGGGTCGCCGGGAGGCGTGGAGCTGACCCGGGCGCGGCTGCTCAGCTTCACGCCGTACCAGCCCAAGCGCGACCGGCTGTGCACCGACACCGCGTCGCTGCTGCGGCCGCTGGTCCGGGCGGGGATCATCGACACCTGGGCCACCGACCACAGCTACCCGTCCCACCGGGCGTGGAAGCTGCTGCCCTCGCGCTTGGCGATGCCCCGGCAACTGCCGCTGGACGGCTACGTCGAGCCCGACGGCGGCATCACTCTGCTGCCGCTGCCCGACAGCTACGACGAGCCGCCCCTGTGCATGCTCGACTGGGTCATCGACTGGACCGCCGCGGGCCGTCTCGACAGCCGCTGGTGGACGACCGCCGTGCACGTCACCGCGTCCGCCGGCCTGCCGCCCACGGGCACACTGCGCCCCTGACGGCAGGCCGCGCGGTCAGCCGGCGGCCGCGACCCAGGCGGGCAGCGGCTCGCAGGCCTCGCGCCAGGTCGCGGGCACCGCGTCGAGACCGGTGCCAGCGGCCACGATGCCGCCGACGATGGCGCACGTCGTGTCGATGTCGCCGCCCGCCGAAGCGGTCGCCCACAGGGCCTCGGGCAGGTCGTCGAGGTGCCGCGCGGCGCACCACACGGCGTACGGGACCGTGTCCGGCGCGGAGATGCGCACCCCGCAGCCCACCTCGCCGGCCACCCAGGTCGGATGCCGGTCGAACGGCAGCCGCGCCACCCGGCGCAGCCCCGAGGCGACCTCGCCGTCCGGGGTCCGGGCCAGCACGCCCTCGATCAGCTCACTCGCGGCGACGCCGGAGACCGCCAGCGCCGCCGCCACGGCGACCGCGACCGCGCCCGCCACGGCCTCAGGGTGAGCGTGGGTGACCTCGGCCGAGACACGGGCCTGCGCGACGACCAGGTCCAGGTCGGCGGAGAACCACGCGCCCAGCGGCGCGACCCGCATCGCCGCGCCGTTGCCCCACGAGCCCTGGCCGCCGAACTGCCGCCCGGTGACCTCGCGCCAGTGCTCGCCCTCGAACACCGCGCGCAGCACCCCGTGCATGGACGGCCCGTAGTTGCGGTACGGGTCCGCGTCGTACGCGTCGGCGAACGCCGCCGCCAGCGCGTCCTGCTCGACCTCGCCGTGCTCGGTGAGCACGCGCATCAGGGACAGCGCCATCGCGGTGTCGTCGGTCCACGGCCAGGGGCCGGAGCGGGCCTGCCGCTCGTCCATCAGCCACTCGAATTTGTCGGCGGGCTGGAAGAACCAGGTCTCGCCGAAGGCGTCACCCAGGGCCAGCCCGCGCAGCGAGCACAGCGCCGCGGCACGGTTCGGGGTCATCATTCGATCATCGCCGGGCACGCAATCGGATTCCGCCCGCCGACCCGCGCCCATGATCGTCCGATGTGCCTGGCACCTGTGCGTATCTTGAACCCGCTTTCGCCCGGTTGCCTGGCAAGTCGGGCGATCATGGAGCGCCCGCGCTGTGCGGACGGCGGCGGATCGCCCGTAGCGGGCGGGCGGGCCGGGTTCCGCGCGGCCGGGGTGAGGGGTGATGCTGGTCGGGTGGACATGACCCTGAACGACGTCAGCCGCCCCGGCCGCCTGGCCGCCCCGGACGAGGGCATCAGCGCCGAGGAGCTGGCGCTGGCCGCCCGCAACCACGGCATGCCGCTGGAGGCGCTGCGCTACGACGTGACCCCGGCCGGCCTGCACTACCTGCTGATCCACTACGACATCCCGTACGCCGAGGAGGCGTCCTGGCAGGTCGGGGTCGGTGGGCTGGTCGACCGGCCGCTGACCCTGGACCTGGAAGCGCTGCGCGCGATGCCGTCCCGCACGGTACGGGTGACCATGGAGTGCGCCGGCAACGGCCGGGCCCGGCTGCTGCCCCGGCCGGTCAGCCAGCCGTGGCTGGTGGAGGCCGTCGGCACCGCCGAGTGGACCGGTGTGCCGCTGCGCGACGTGCTGGCGGCGGCCGGGATCGACCCGTTCGCGGTCGAGGTGGTGTTCACCGGGGCCGACCACGGGGTGGAGCGCGGGGTCGAGCAGGACTACCAGCGCAGCCTGCCGGTGGACGAGGCGCTCGGCGAGGACGTGCTGCTGGCGTATCAGATGAACGGCGCGCCGCTGCTGCCGCAGCACGGCTTCCCGGTGCGGCTGGTGGTGCCGGGCTGGTACGGCATGGCACACGTGAAGTGGCTGCGCGAGATCACCCTGGTGGGCCGGCCGTTCGAGGGCTTCCAGCAGGCGGTGGCGTACCGGGTGCGCCGCGACGCCGAGGACCCGGGCGTGCCGGTGACCCGGATCGCGCCGCGGGCGCTGCTGGCCCCGCCGGGCTTCCCCGACTTCATGTCCCGCACCCGGGTGGTCCGTCCGGGGCCGGTGCTGGTGGAGGGGCGGGCCTGGTCCGGCCGCGCGCCGGTGACCTCGGTGGAGGTCAGCGTGGACGGTGGGCAGAGCTGGTCGGCGGCCGAGCTGGAGCCGGAGACCGGGCACCGGTGGGCGTGGCGGCGCTTCACGTACGCGTGGGACGCGGTGCCGGGCTCGCACCTGCTGACCGCCCGTGCCGTCGACGCGCTGGGCGTGGAGCAGCCGATCGACCAGGCCTGGAACCGCGGCGGTTTCGCCAACAACGCCGTGCAGCAGGTGCCGGTCGCCTGCCTGGATTAGAGGGATCCGCGCGGGGCGACCCACTCGACGGGTTGCCCCGTGACGGCCGCGATGCGGTCGTAGTCGGCGTCGTAGTGCAGCACGGTCGCGCCATGCTGCTCGGCCGTCGCGGCGATGATCAGATCGGGGAGCCTGAAATGCCGGTGCTGGCTGCTGGTGGCGAGGCTGAGGTGCACTTCCATCGCCCGGTCCATGGCAGCGGTGGTCACATCGAGCCAGCGCTGACTCAGCATGGCCTCGTGCAGGACCCGGTATGCCTTCGGGTCGGGCGCATTGTTGAGGAACTCCAGTGCCACCATGTGGCAGGCCGCGAGTCTGCCTTCCAGCAGCAGTTGCTCGAACCGGCGGCGGACCTGCTCATGGCGGCTCTGCAGGACGTAGACCGAGGTGTCGGCCAGGAAGATCGGGGACGCCATCACGTCGCCCGGTGCGCGTCCGCTTGGCGTGCGTCCTCCTCCAGCCTGGACAGGTCGCGGCCACCGCCGTGACCGAAAGCGTGCTCCGCACCCGTGTAGTCCATCTGCACCGAGCCGAAAGCGGCGATGATGTCGCGTGCCCTGCGCCGCGCGGCGAACGTGCGCAGCGCCTCGTTGATCGTGGCGACCTTCGTGGTGGTTCCGAGCTCCTCCATCGCAGCCTCCAGCCACTCGTCGTTGACGTCCACCGTGATGCGCGTCATGCCATCGAACATACACCAAGATCACCATATTATGCGCACCAAGATCGTGAGACTGGCACACCGTGAGTGATCGGTCGTCAGCATCAGCCCGGAGCGTGAACTGGTCTGCCGGGTACGCCGGCGAGGCTCACTCGGTGGTCGAAAGTTGGGAAGGGCGCCTTCACATCGCGGAGCGCACCATCGCCGCCAGCGAGCACCGCGCCCAGCTCGCCAACCGCGAAGCGGCCCGCGAACGCCTCGCCGCCCTGCTCCGCGAGGCCCTGGCTCCCC